>NZ_DDCJ01000166.1:43234-43510 GCF_002335285.1 Thalassolituus sp. UBA2009 | reverse complement strand
CGCGCGATATTTATACGATTACGGTCGTGATCTGCCTTTGATATATCTGCAACATCGTAGGAGCGGGCCATGCCCGCGAACCAAAATACCCTGTTGTAACACTTGCTGATTTAACGTTTCTCTTTTTTAACCAAACACAACCTCAAATACATCGGCGTATTTTTCAGCAAAGTGCGCAGTCATACCTTTACGAATATGTTCCGGTAACTCTTCATAATCGCGGCGGTTAGCTTCCGGTAAAATCACTTCCATGATTTTAGAGCGCCGTGCGGCAAT
>NZ_DDCJ01000166.1:41655-42980 GCF_002335285.1 Thalassolituus sp. UBA2009 | reverse complement strand
CCGGTCATGGCCAGATGGCGTTTGATGCGTTTATTCAGCATTAACGACATTAATGCCGTGGTCATGGTAACCCCGGCGCTGGGGCCGTCTTTGGGTGTTGCACCTTCCGGTACGTGCAGATGCAGGAAGCGGGAATTAAAAAATTCCGGATCGCCACCAAAGTCAGCCGCATGGCCTGCGGTATAGCTGTAGGCAATTTCGGCAGACTCTTTCATCACATCGCCAAGCTTACCGGTGAGTTTAAAACCACGGTTCTGCTGGTGCACAACGGCGGCTTCAATCGGCAGTGTTGCGCCTCCCATCGAAGTCCAGGCCAGGCCGGTGACAACCCCAACACCGCTTAAAATACGTTCGGCACGGAAGGCCGGAGCGCCGAGGTAATCACTCAGGTCTTTGTTGGTCACCGAAATTTTCGCTTTGGGGTTTTCCAGTAATTTAACCACGGCTTTACGTGCAATCTGTTGCAGCAGTTTTTCCAGATTACGCACGCCGGACTCACGGGCATAACCTTCGATAATGCTTTTCAGCGTGCTGTCACTGATTTTCACCTGGGATTTTTTCAGACCATGGCGTTCCAGTACCCGGGGCCATAAATGGCTCTTGGCAATGGCGAGTTTTTCTTCGGCGATATAACCCGATAACCGGATGGTATCCATACGGTCGAGTAACGGTGCCGGAATGGTATCCAGCTGGTTGGCCGTACAGATAAACAGCACTTTGGATAAATCCACACGCAGATCGAGGTAATGGTCGAGGAATTCTTTATTTTGCTCCGGGTCCAGAACTTCCAGCAGGGCGGAGGCCGGGTCGCCCTGATAAGAGGCACCGAGTTTGTCGATTTCATCCAGCATAATCACCGGATTAGATACTTCGACATCTTTTAATGCCTGAATTAATTTACCCGGCAAGGCACCGATATAGGTGCGGCGGTGGCCTTTGATTTCAGCCTCATCGCGCATACCACCAACACTGAAACGATAAAATTTCCGCCCCAGCGCGTCGGCCACCGAACGGCCAATAGAGGTTTTACCCACCCCAGGAGGGCCTGCCAGCAGCATAATGGAACCGGATATTTCCTGCTTAAAAGTACCAACGGCAAGAAATTCCATAATGCGCTGTTTAACGTCATCCAGTCCGGCGTGGTGCGCATCCAGTACTTCACGGGCGTGGCTCAGATCGAACGCATCGGTGGAATATACACCCCAGGGCACCGATGTTGCCCAGTCGAGATAATTACGGGTCACGCTGTATTCCGGCGAGCCGGTTTCCAGCATTTTCAGTTTGTGCAGTTCCTCATCAATGCGCTTGCGCGCTGCGGCCGGAAT
>NZ_DDCJ01000166.1:40242-41407 GCF_002335285.1 Thalassolituus sp. UBA2009 | reverse complement strand
TCCTTGGCCAGCCCCAGTTCTTTCTGAATGGTTTTTAACTGCTGTTTCAGGAAAAAATCACGCTGGTGTTTGCTGATATCTTCGTTAACGGTTTTATTAATTTCAGCCTGCAGGCGTGCTACTTCCACTTCTTTTTTCAGCAGCACCAGGGTCTTTTCCATACGCTTTTGCAGGGGCAGGGTGGCCAGTACATCCTGTAAGGCTTTGCCTTCGGCGGTGGTGATGGCCGCAGCAAAATCGGTCAGCGGGGATGGGTCATTAGGACTGAAATGGTTGAGATAGTTTTTCAGTTCTTCGGAGTACAAGGGATTAATCGCCACCAGTTCTTTGATGGCATTAATGATGGCCATGGCATAGGCCTTGATCTCATCGGTGAAATCCGTGCTGCGCTGCGGATATTGCACCCGTGCCTGCATTGGCAGGTCAGTGCTTAACCATTCACGGATACGGAAGCGGCGGATGCCCTGGGCGATAAACTGAATCCGGCCATCTTCAGCCTGAATACGGTGAATGCGCACCACACAGCCGATATCCGGAATACGCTCCGGTGCCGGCACTTCGTCAGCGGCCTTATCGTCGACAAACGACAGACCCAGTAATTTGTGCTGTGAATTGGCGACCCGTTTCAGCGTTTCGCCCCAGACTTTTTCATCGACAATAACCGGTTGCACCTGAGACGGGAAAAACGGACGGCCATTCACCGGCAGGATGTACAGCGTCTCCGGTAATACGTCATCGGCCAGTGCCAGAGCACCTGCGCCTTCTTCTCTGCTGATAAATTCGTGATTTTCGTCGCTCATATCGACCCTTAACTGTTCGGTTTATGGTGCAAATGTGGGGGGCAGCTGCAGCTTTTCAAGGCTGGGTGATACAACGAATGTGCACCTCTGTGTTCTGTTCGGTAAATCAGGATAGTTATTGCGGTTTTATCAGTTTCTCAGAAAAGAAGTAAATGCATAAGCTTATGCGAATACGAAATAAGCATGCGGGAGAATAAGATGATGCCGGGCTATTTTGCTGAGCAGCAAGACAGCAGACCAGAGAAGCGGGCGACGGTCTGGCGCAGCGCCTTGCACACATTGGCAGTGATGGTGCTGTTGGCGGCTGCTTGCCAATGGCTGGCCGGTTTACCCCGGTTACAGGCAATGGGGATTGGCAGCCTACC
>NZ_DDCJ01000166.1:38720-39988 GCF_002335285.1 Thalassolituus sp. UBA2009 | reverse complement strand
GGCCATAACCCTATGGGAAATGCTGACGCTGCAGATACCGGAGGTCAGGTTCTGCGTCGCTTTTGCCAGCAAACACTGCTGAAGGCTGGCATTGTGCTGTTCGGTTTTCAGCTGACGCTGGAACAGTTGTGGGGTGTTGGCTGGCAGGCATTGCTGGTGGATGTGCTGACCATTGCCAGCGTTCTTATTACGGGGATCTGGCTGGGGCAGCGCTGGCTGAAGCTGCCATTGCAACTGAGCATCTTAATTGCGGTAGGCAGTGCGGTCTGTGGTGCGGCGGCCATTATGGCTACAGCTCCGCTGCTGGGAAGGCGAACACAAGCGGATGCCGGTGAGCATGACCCAGAACAGCATCTGGCGATTGCGGTCGCTCTGGTCGCGTTATTCGGCACGTTAAGTGTGTTGTTGTATCCGTTGTTGTGTCAGTGGTTCGGTTTCGACAGCAATACTGCCGGTTTGTACATCGGCAGCACCGTGCATGAAGTCGCTCAGGCGGTGGCGGCGACCGATGCTCTCGATAGCGCAACCCAGCAGAACGCCCTGATTGTGAAGCTGTTGCGGGTGGCGCTGCTGGCGCCGACGTTATTGCTGCTCGGACAGTGGTTGTTGCGCCGGCCTGTGGCGGACACGGATATGGATAAGAACCTTCAGCCGCAGGCCACGGACGCTCCCAAACGTTTGCCGGTGCCAGGGTTTGTGCTGGGCTTTATCGCAGTGATTATTGCCCACAGCATACTGCCGTTACCGCTCTGGCTGACGGAGCTGGCTGCAAGCACCTCGGCCTGGTGTCTGATGCTGGCGATGGTGGCGCTTGGGCTGAATACCCGCTGGCAGGGCATGGTTGCTGCGGGAATCCGGCCATTATTCTTGGGCTTCTTACTCTGGTTACTGTTATTGCTTGGTGGCGGCTGGCTGAATACTCTTTTCGTTCTGGCCTGAGCTGCGTCATTGAGGCCGGAGCGGTAATCCGCTAGAGTCCGCGTTTTGCTGAGTTTTTTGTTAGGTTGTGGTTTTTCCCGCGCCTGCGCGCTTCTGACAAAAACCTTGTTCATCGCTAACCGGCCGCACTCATGCAATGAGCGCAGGCCCAGAGATATACATCCAGAGACAAGAATAATGAAACAAACCAAAATTCTGTTGCCGGAAACCGAGATTCCGAAGCACTGGTACAACGTGGTAGCGGACTTGAAAAACCCTCCGGCACCACCGATGGGCCCGGACGGTATGCCGATGGACCCATCAGCTATGTCAGCTATCTTTGCCGACAA
>NZ_DDCJ01000166.1:21497-38474 GCF_002335285.1 Thalassolituus sp. UBA2009 | reverse complement strand
TACCAGCAGTGGCGTCCGACGCCGATGTTCCGCGCCCATCGTCTGGAAGAAGCGCTGGGAACACCGTGCAAGATCTACTACAAGTACGAAGGTGTGAGTGCCGCCGGTTCGCACAAGCTGAACTCCGCGATTCCGCAGGCGTACTACAACAAGGTTGCCGGTATTAACCGTCTGACCACCGAAACCGGTGCGGGTCAGTGGGGCTCGTCGCTGTCACTGGCTGGCCAGATGTTCGGCATTGATGTGCGCATTTATATGGTGAAGGTGAGCTACAACCAGAAGCCGTTCCGCCGTTCGATGATGCAGACCTGGGGTGGTGAAGTGCTGGCCAGCCCGACCAACCTGACCGAAACCGGTCGTCGTATTCTGGCCGCCGATCCGGATAACCAGGGCTCACTGGGTATCGCGATTTCCGAAGCGGTAGAAGAAGCGGCAAGCCGCGACGACACTAAATACTCACTGGGTTCGGTACTGAACCACGTGTTGCTGCACCAGACAGTGATTGGTCTGGAAGCGAAGAAGCAGTTTGAAATGGTTGGCGATTACCCGGATATGATCTTCGCGCCTTGTGGCGGTGGTTCTAACTTCGGTGGTGTGGCCTTCCCGTTCTACGCCGACGAAGCGGCTGGTGGTAAGAAAGTGCGTCTGGTGGCGGTTGAGCCAAGCTCTTGTCCAAGTCTGACCAAGGGGCATTACGCCTACGATTTCGGCGATACCGCCGGTCATACCCCAATGACATTGCAGTACACCCTGGGCCATGACTTTATGCCGCCGGGCATCCATGCCGGTGGTCTGCGTTACCACGGAGCCTCGGCGCTGGTATCCCAGATGTATCATGAGAAGCTGATTGAAGCCGTATCTGTTCCGCAGATCGCGACCTTCGAAGCCGGTGTGCAGTTTGCCCGCGCTGAAGGCATTATTCCGGCACCGGAATCCAACCATGCCATCCGTGCCTGTATCGATGAAGCCCTGCGCTGCAAAGAATCCGGTGAAGCCAAAACCCTGTTCTTTAACCTGTCAGGTCATGGCCACTTCGATATGGTGTCTTACGACAAGTACTTCACGCAGCAGCTGGAAGACTACGAATACCCGCAGTCAGAAATCGATGCTGCGCTGGCGCGTTTGCCGAAGGTTAAAGCTTAATTTTTCTGATCGGGTTTAAAAACGGCAGATAAAAACGGCACATAAAAAACGCCGCGTCTGACTATCAGGCGCGGCGTTTTTTCTTCTCAGTACCCTGAATTTCTTTTTACCAGTTTTTGGCCATGTCGCCTTTGCGGTAATCACACACACCTTCAGGGAATATGGCTTCCAGTTGCGCCCTGTAGGGGCGGGCATCCAGCGGCGCATAAATTCCGGATTCGATGGCTTCCTCCACGCTGACCCGGTGGCAGAACAACACGCTGGCTGTGCTGTTATCACCGGCGACCTGACGGCTGCTCTGAAAGAACGGATACTGCTGTGTACAGACACCTTCGTTTTTGCCGTTCCAGATTCCGTTCCAGACGCCGTCTCCGCTGGCTATGAGGTTGCCGTTATTATCCAGACAGCGGTCGCTGGCAAACTCAGGCATCTCATTTTCCTGCACGTCTCCTGCAGCACGGCTATCCAGCCAGCGCACCATGGCTTCAAAGGCATCCCAGCGTGCATCGTATTGTGCACCGCTGATCCAGATACTCTGGTTGGGGTTTTGGCCCTGATTAAAATCCAGAATTCTTGCACGGCTGGAAAGGGCTGCCCAGCTGTGATGGATATCCAGAACCGGATCTTTATACGGGCGCACATCAATCAGCGGAATATCCAGCTTACCGAGAAACACATTGCCCGACTGATACGCACCTTTGGCGGCGGCCAGGCTGCCGGGAATACGCGCTGCCGGTTTTTCTGCCTGACCGTTATGGCTCATATTCTTTTCAACATACGGGCTGTATTTGCGCAGGGAATCATCGCCACTGATCAGCCAGTAATGTTCCGGCTGCATATCTTTTTGCGCCTTCCAGCTGCCGACTTTGGCATTCAGATCAAGAAATTGTGCGACGCTGATATCGCCTTTTTTCCAGGCATTTAAACCGTATTGCACACCGACATTGCTGGCCGGTACTTCGGCGCGGCCAGAGCGGTCTGTGCCATAAAAATCGCGGTTATCCTGCCAGTGGGTCCAGAAATTTTCACGGTTTACCTGTTCACTGTAACGCGGGTAATGGCTGTTAAACCTCGGGTTGTTCACTAGCTGGGCAGAACCGCGCCAACTGTAGCTGCATTCGGTAGCACCCTGATGAACCGGTGGTTTTTCCAGCCGTAACACGCTTGCAATATCGGCAAGAATATCCAGCCGCGGTTTGAACCCGGTGTTGTAGGCCAGACCTTCAATCCAGCTGCGGCGTTCGGCTTTTTGCCAGAAAGTACGGTCGGCGGATAAATGGTCAAAATAATATTCCAGCAGCTCGCAATCGAGGCCGTAGGTAATCTGCGTCACCATATCCGGGTAGGGAATAATCGCCACGCCGCCGTCGATAATGCGTTGCTGTTTGCCCTGTTCGTTATCCACCTGCGGGTGATTCTGGCTGATTAAATATTGCTGCAGGCCACCACCGGAGTCGCCCATGCCAATGGTGTATTGAGGCTCGCCAAAGCGGGCAATAAATTGCTGTTTAACCCGCGCGGCGGTGTCTTCCTGCAGCCAGATATTGTAGTGGTTGTCGGTTTCTGTGCCGGTGGAATAGAGCACCGCATAGCCTTGCTCCAGTGCCGGGCGCATATCTTTTAACAGGCGTTTAAAGCGCGCCTGACCCTGCTGAAAACCAATGCCAATAGCGCCTTTGAAATGATAAATGGCCTTGCCGTTCCAGCGTGATAAGTCCGGCTGGTCGCGCTGGTCGTTATGGCTGGTGGGCATCAGCAGCACATAAATAAAGCGGTTGATGGTGCCGCTTTCGGCCCTGATTAATAGCTCTTCGTTATCGGCGGCCGGGGGCAGTTGTTCGTCGCTGCGGAAAAACTGGCCGTCACGGTAACCAAGATAGTGCAGTCTGGTCGGCAGTCCGCAGTCCTGGCTGTAACCCACAACATTGCCGCTGTCATCGCTGACGGCGGTGCCATAACCGAGCTGATTATCAACCAGTGGCTGGCCCAGCTCAGAATCCAGTGTCTGGCACATAAAAGGGTATTGTTTAGGGCCGGCAAACAAGGCTTCGGCCGGACCGGTTTGCCCCCAGTCGATGGGAAAAGGAAAGCTTTCAGCCGGGCGGATCAGATCTTTCGGATGAGTACCGTGATAGGCCGGCCAGTTGGCCACTTTGGTTCCCGGAGGTGTGCTCAGCACTGGTGGTTCGGCCGGATTAAGATCCAGCTTGTCGCTGACATAACCGACCGCCCAGTACCAGCCGGCGGTTACCAGCAGTGTGATAAGAACCCCCAGAATCAGCAGGATTTTCAGAAAGCGTGGCAGAGCGAAAGCCTGTTGCTGGCGCCGTTTTGGCGTCAGGGAAACAGTTTGAATCGGGCGGGCAATAAGCGGCGTGCGCATCGTTATATCCTTATAAAACGTTATCCTGACAGCGCGCCTGGGTTGCTTGCGGATAGCTGCTTGCCGAGAGCTGCTCGCAGAGAGCAGCTTTCGCCAGTGCGCTTCGGAAGAAAGTACTGAATGGAGAATAAGGGGCTGTCACGCGAATGCAAATTTTTCAGCCGGTACACCTTTTTTATTGATCCGCTATTGGCTGGCCTGGCGCTGTTTTCAGCTCCCGTGCCAGCTCTGCAGGCAGTGCCTGGTCCGGCTGACGGTAATCACAAACGCCGTTGGGGAAAATGGTCTGCAGTTGCTGGCGGTACGGGGAGGCATCGATATCGCCGTAAAAGCCTTCAACGATCGCCTGCTCAACCGGAATCAACGCACACTTAAAGGTATTGCCGGCAATGGATTCCCCGGCAATCTGCCGGCTGCTCTGGTTGAAAGGCATCAGCCGGGTGCAGTTGCCGTCAGGCTGCTGGTTCCAGCGACCATCCCAGACCTGTTCTCCTTCGTAGACTACATCGCCTTCACTGCTCAGGCAGCGGTCGGTGGCTGCCGGTGGCCTTGCGCTGATCAGGTCACCGTTGTTGAGGGCCGCGCGGGTCAGCCACTGATCCATCACGGCAATGGCATCCCACATCGGGTTATAGGGTTTGTGCGAAATCCAGATCGGCTGCAGGCGGATATCCGTGCCGGCATTCAGTAACCGCTGACGGGTCGATAAGGCCGCCCAGGTATGGTGGATATTCAGTTCATGGTCGAGGTACATGCGCACATCCATTACCGGAATGTTCAGCTTACCCATAAACACATTACCCGACTGATAAGCCGCTGTTGCGGCGGCGGTACTGCCGTTAAAGCGTGGTGCAGGCTGTTCTGGGGAGGCGCTGTTAACACCGTGATGGGTCATATTGTGCTCACCGTAAGGGGTGAAGCGATACAGCCGCGAATCACCGCTGACGTGCCAGTAACGCTCTTCTGTCATGTCTTCTGCTGGCTGCCACGAGCCGACGCGGCGGTTCAGTTCCAGAAATTGCGCCATGCTGATGGTGTCGTTTTTCAGCGCCTGCAGACCATATTGCACGCCGTTGTTACTCCAGGGCGAAGGTGCACGGCCGTCTTTATCGGTGCCGTAAATATCACGGTTGTCCTGCCAGTGGGTCCAGTAGGTTCGTTCCCGCACCGCACGGGCAAAACGGTGGTAATCGCTGTGAAAATGCGGGTTGTTCACCAAAGGCACCGAACCGCGCCAGCCACTGTTGCATTCCGACGCCGGTGGCGTTGGGTCTGGCCATTCCAGCCGCAGTAACTGGGCAATATCGGTGAGCCAGCTGAGGCGCGGCTGGCGCCCGTCACTGACGCTTAACCCCAGTATGGCCTGGCGATGTGCCGGGTTGCGCCAGAAATCCCGGTCGCTGGCCAGATGATCGAAATAATATTCGAGCAATTCGCAGTCGAGGGTGTAGTGAATCTGGGTGACCATATCCGGGTAGGCAATCAGGGCAACACCGCCGTCGATAATACCGGGCTGATTCTGGGCAAACAGATTCTGCTGCAGTCCACCGCCGGAGCCACCGATACCGATGGTAAAAGCCGGTTCACCATAACGTGCGACAAACTGGCGTTTCACCCGCAGCGCTGTGTCTTCCTGCAGGCGGATGTTGTAGGTGTTGTCGGTTTCGTTAGCGGTAGAAAAGGCCACGGCATAGCCCTGTTCCAGTGCTTTGCGCATATCGCGGGTCAGTCGCTGCAGGCTGAGCTTGCCCTGCTGGAAACCAATGCTGATGCCGCCGCGGAAGTAATAAATCAGCTTGCCGTTCCAGCGTGACAGGTCGGGTTTGGTGAGCTGGTCGGCGCGGCTGGTGGGCAGCAGCAGAACGTACATAAAACGGTTGATGGTGCCGCTTTCGGCACGGACCAGTAGCTGATGATCATCGGGAACCGGGTCAATGTTGTCATCGACGCGCCTTGGGAAGCTTTCCTGCTGGTTGCGGTAATACAGGTAATGCACCCGTGTGGGCAGCGAGCAGTCTTTGCTGTAGCCGATTACATACTGCGAGCGCTGGCCTGCCAGTGTTTCGGCATACACCGGAATGCCCCAGCCACGGGTGTTGTCGATTAACGGCTGGCCCAGATGGGATTCTTCGGTCTGACATAAAAAGGGGTACTGATTCGGCCCGGCAAATAATGGCTCATCGGGGCCGGTGGCTCCGAACTCGATCGGAAACGGAAAGGTTTCGGCTGGTCGCTCGCTCAGGGCCGGATGCGGACCGTTATAAGGCGGCATATTTGCCAGCCGGCTGCCGGGTGGTAAGCCAACGACTTGTGGAAAATCGGAGTCCAGTCCGGCTTCGTGACGCAGTTGCAGGTAATAGTGATAAGCAATGCCGGCGCTGCCGGTCAGCAACAGAACAATCACCAGCAGCATTATGTTTATTTTGGCGCGGTTCAGTTTGGGCATGGCGTGCTCCTTATACTTCCAGTCTAGAAGCTGGTAGCAGGAGCTGAGTTACATTTTGTAGTTTTGGTTGTCGTTTCGGAGCATCGTTCAGTGCTGGCCGGGCCGTCAGAGCCAGAGTCAATCAGGCTGCAGGCAGCGCCCGGCGCGGGCTTCGGATGGTTACAAAAAAGATGGCGGCAGGAGGTCTGAATGTTGCTGTTCAGCCACCGGCGAGCAGGGCAATTTCAGCCTCTGTCAGGTCGCGGAACTCGCCCACCGGCAGGTCAGGATCAAGGACAAACTCACCCACCTGTTCACGGTGCAGATGCTCGACATGGTTACCCATGGCGGCAAACATGCGCCGAACCTGATGGTAACGGCCTTCATGGATGGTCAGCAGTACTTCACGGTCGCTGATGCGTTGCAGTTGGGCCGGTTTGGTCGGCACCGGGTCGTCGTCGAGCAGAATGCCGCGCTCACAGCGTTGCTCGGCGTCGGCACACAGGTCTTCGGCCAGCCAGGCACGGTACACTTTCGGCTGGTGGTGGCGCGGTGAGGTTAAATGATGCGACCACTGACCATCGTCGGTGATCAGCAGCAGGCCGGTGGTATCCAGATCGAGACGGCCAACGGTGTGCATATCCAGCCGGTTGGTGATGCCTTTGAGTAAATCAAACACCAGCGGATGTGCGCTGCCGCGGTTGGCACAGACATAGCCGGCTGGCTTGTGCAGCAGAATATAGCGGTGGCCAGTTTGCAGAATTAAGCGTTCACCGTCGAGGGTAATTTCATCGCTGTCAGTCACTTTGGCGGATGCGCTTTTGGGTTTAACGCCATTGACCAGTACACGACCGGATTTAACGGCTTTGGTGGCAAGCGAGCGGGTCAGGTCGGTGGTGTCGGCAAGGAATTTATCGAGACGCATGATGAACTGCAGAAAAAGAATGTGGCCGCATTTTATCACGCCGCAGAGAATGCGTCTGTCCTGCCGGTCTGTTCCGGGTTTTACTGCGGAGGTAACGGACGGCATCAGTGAGACAAAGTATTCCGGCCGTGAGTTCGCCGGCAGCGCTTTGCAACAGAGATAAGCATGCTTTAATAGCGCCAGCCGGCAGGCCGTTGGATAGATTCAAAAAAGAACCGCACGAAAATTAAACAATAATTAAAAACGATACGCGCAGAACAGAAAGCCGCGAACAGCAAAGGGGGCAGGGTGTGACAGAGCAAGATAAGTGGAAAAAACGCAGCTATTGGCCGGGCATCAATACTCAGATCCTGATCGCCGCCATGGCCGGGTTGTTGCTCGGTTACTGGCTGAATGGCCAGAATGCTGCGCCACAGACCCGCGAACAGATTCTGTACGTTGCCGGTCTGGCCGGTGGCGTGTTTATCGATCTGCTGAAAATGGTGCTGATTCCGCTGATCTTTACTTCCATCGTAACCGGTGTGGCGCATTTACAGGCTCATCGTCAGGCCAGCCGGGTATGGCGCTATACCTTTGGTTTCTTTGTGCTGTCGATGCTGCTGGCAATGATTCTGGCACTGATCGCCACCGGCTGGGTCAGACCGGGGGATGGACTGCAGCTGGATATGTTTGCTGAGAGTATGGCCAGCGTCAAAGTCACTCAGCTCAGTGGCCCCGAATTTCTTGCCCAGTTTCTGCACAGTTTGTTTTTGAATCCGCTGCAGGCGATGGCCAATGGCAAAATTTTACCCGTGGTGGTGTTTGCTCTGTTTCTCGGTGCGGCGATGGTTAAAGCGGGTGAACGCAAACAGCAGGTGCTGGGTGTGCTGCAGGAGTTACTGGAGCTGCTGATGCTCATTATTCAGTGGGTTATGTACCTCGCCCCGCTGGGTGTGTTTGCTTTGCTGACCAAACTGATGGCCACTCAGGATATGGCGCTGTTGCGTACCATGGGGGAGTTTATCCTGCTGATTTTTGCCATCACACTGATTCATGGCGTCGTGGTGCTGCCTGGCCTGCTGTATGTGTTTACGCGCAAATCGCCGCTGTGGCTGTGGCGCGGAACCCGCCAGGCGCTGGTTACAGCATTTGCCACCAGTTCCAGTGCCGCGACGCTGCCGGTCAGCCTTAAGTGTGCCGAAGAGCAGCTGCACGTACGTAATGATGTTGCCGGTTTTGTACTGCCGGTGGGGGCGACCATGAACATGGACGGTACAGCACTGTATGAAGCCTCGGCGGCGCTGTTTATTGCCTATTTGGCGGGGGTGGATTTATCCGTCGGCCAGCAGATTATCGTTATGCTGACCGCGATGGTGGCCTCGATGGGCGCACCGGGAATCCCCAGTGCCGGCATGGTGACCATGGTGATGGTATTGCAATCGGTGGGATTGCCGGCCGAAGCCATCGCCATTCTGCTGCCGATTGACCGTATCCTCGACACTGTGCGTACAGCCGTGAATGTCGAAGGCGACCTGGTCGCTTCGGTGGTGGTAAATGAGCGCTTGGGCTGAACTCCGGTGGTTCAGGGCGGTACAGGCAGTGAAATAGGCAGGTTTGAGCGCAGTCTCTGCAATGACTCTGTCTGCCGACTTCTGTACAATCCGCGCCAATTTTGTTTCCGGTACGCTGCCCGCGCCGCAATAAAACAGCGAAGTAATAAACGAGAGCAGCGGCCTTATTCCGTGAGGTTTGTGTTATGTCCGATGGCAAATTGTCTTCCGGCAAGGTTGGGTTTGTATCTCTTGGCTGTCCCAAAGCGCTGGTGGATTCTGAAAAGATCCTGACCCAGCTGAAAATGGACGGCTATGACGTGGTGAACAGCTACGACAACGCCGACGTGGTGGTGGTGAATACCTGTGGTTTTATCGATGCCGCCAAGCAGGAGTCACTGGATGCCATTCGCGAGGCCATGACCGAAAACGGTAAGGTGATCGTGACCGGCTGTATGGGCAAAGGCAAAGATGCCGAGACCATCAGAGAGCTGAACCCCGGCATTCTGGCCGTTACCGGCCCGCAAGCCTATGAAGAAGTGATGACCGCCGTGCACGAGTGGGTGCCGCCGGTGGCGCAGGAACATAATCCGTATATCGATCTGGTGCCGCCACAGGGTGTGAAGCTGACACCTCGCCATTACTCTTACCTGAAAATTTCCGAAGGCTGTAATCACAGCTGTACCTTCTGCATCATCCCGGATATGCGCGGTAAGCACGTTAGCCGTCCGATCGGTGATGTACTGGATGAAGCCAAGCGTCTGGTCGCCGCAGGCACCCGTGAGCTGCTGGTGATTTCGCAGGACACCTCGGCTTATGGCGTCGATCTGAAATACCGTACCGGTTTCTGGGACGGTAAGCCGGTTAAAACCAAGCTCTACGACCTGTGCAAAGAGCTGGGTGAACTGGGTGCCTGGGTGCGTCTGCATTATGTGTACCCGTACCCAAGCGTGGATGACATTATGCCTTTGATGGCTGAAGGCAAAATCCTGCCGTATCTGGATATCCCGTTCCAGCACGCCAGTCCGCGTATTCTGAAACTGATGAAGCGTCCGGCTCATGCCGAGAACACGCTGGAGCGTATTCATAAATGGCGCGCCCAGGTACCGGATCTGGTGATCCGTTCCACCTTTGTGGTCGGTTTCCCCGGTGAAACCGAAGAAGACTTCCAGATGTTGCTCGATTGGCTGGAAGAAGCGGAACTGGATCGCGTTGGCTGCTTTAAATACAGCCCGGTGGAAGGTGCGAAAGCCAACGATCTGCCGGATCATGTGCCGGAAGAGATCCAGCAGGAGCGTTTTGACCGCTTTATGCAGGCGCAGCAGGCGATCAGTGCGCGTAAGCTGCAGCGTAAAATCGGCAGCCGCATGACGGTGATTATCGACGAAGTGGATGAAGAGGGCGCGGTTGCCCGTTCTGCCGCCGATGCGCCGAACATTGACGGCATGGTGTATCTGAACGATTTCTTCGATTGCCAGCCGGGCGATTTTGTTGAAGTTGAAGTCGAGCATGCCGATGAGTACGACCTGTGGGCATCACCGGTGGCCTGATGCCTATTTGAAAATATGATGATCTTATAAAGTCCCTTTTTAGGGACTTTATTTTGTCTTTTAACTATTAAAGTCCTGTTTTTGGGTCTTTATAATGTATTGACTTTAATGTTCCCTGATGGGATCTTAGTGTTCATTACTGGTCTTTAAGTCCCTTTTGGGTAGCTTTATGTCGTCTGTATCGTCTTATTCCGATCTGTCTCCTGCCGCCCTCAGTGAACTGCTGGGTGAGCGGCTGAAACTGGCACGCCTGAATCAGGATCTGACTCAGGCTCAGGTTGCTGAGCAGGCGGGTGTCAGCCGTAAAGTCGTGATCAATGCCGAAAAGGGCAAGGCATCGCTGGAAGTCTTTGTTGCTCTCCTGCAGGCGCTGAATCAGGTGTCGCAGCTGGATCAGTTTCTGCCGCCGCAGACCTTATCGCCTCTGCAGCTGGCAAAGCTGCAGGGTAAGCGTCGCCAGCGGGCTTCAGGTTTGGGGCTGGGGCAACAGGCTGCTGATACGGGGCCGGCAGAGGAGGACGGCTCATGGTGATGGAGGCGATCCGGGTGCAATATGCCGAAGGTGCTGTCACCCATTCTGTAGGAGCGGTCAGCTTTGATACCACTACCGGGCAGGGGGCATTTGAATACAGTCCGGAATTTATCCGCAGCGGCATCGAGCTGGCACCTCTGACAATGCCTCTGGCGGCGGGTGTCTATCGGTTTCCGCAACTCGGCTTCGCCACCTTTAAGGGCTTACCCGGTTTAATTGCCGACTCACTGCCGGACGATTTTGGTAATGCGGTATTAAATGCCTGGGTTGCCAGTCGCGGTAAGCGCCCGCAGGACATCACGCCATTGCAGCGTCTGCAGTACACAGGTAAGCGCGGCATGGGTGCTCTGGAATTTGCACCGGCAACACGGCTGAAAAGTCTGAATGCCTCGCAGCAGGTGGAAATTAATGCGCTGGTGGAAATTGCGCAGGATATTCTCGATAAGCGCAGTGATTTTCAGGTGACACTTGATCAGCACGGTGCTGATGATAAAGAAGCCATGCTGGCGCTGTTGTCGGTGGGTATGAGTGCTGGTGGCGCACGGCCTAAAGCGGTATTGGCCTTTAACGAGAATTTTACTCAGGCGCGCTCCGGGCAGACCGATGTACCGGCAGGGTTCAGTCATTATCTGATGAAGTTTGATGGTGTCAGTGAGCACAATCAGAATACGGAAACCTTTGGTGATCCTATGGGTTATGGTGCCATGGAATACGTTTATGCGCAGATGGCCCAGGCCTGTGGTATTCAGATGATGCCCTGTTATTTATTGGCAGAAGGTGATCGCCGCCATTTTCTGACCCAGCGATTTGACCGCGCCGGTAACGACAAAATACATATGCAGACGCTTAATGGTCTGGCGCATGTGGATTACAAAAAACCGGGCAGTTTTTCCTACGCCGAATTGTTTGCCGTAGCGCGCCGGTTAAAACTGAGTGCGCCTGAAGCGGAACAGATTCTGCGCCGTATGATATTTAATATCGTTGCCCGCAATCATGATGATCATGCCAAAAATACCGCGTTTTTATACCTTAACCGGAAATGGTCGCTGGCGCCGGCTTATGACCTTGCATACAGCTATAAACCCGGTAGCCCCTGGGTGAACAGTCACTGGATGAGTTTAAATGGCAAGCGTGATGCCTTTACTCGTGAGGATATCTATTCACTGGAAAAGCTCAGTCCCTTGTTCAGTCGTAAAAAACTTAATACGGTTATTGATGAGGTCATTGAGCAGGTTTCCCGCTGGCCGCAGCTGGCAAAAGAACAGGGTGTGCCTTTGTCACTGGTGAATGAAATTACGGCGAATCTGCGGCTGACTTTATGAGTAAAAAAATTCTCCTGCTGTCTGCCTATCGCTCTGACAGCCATGCCAGCTGGGCGAAATGGCTGACACGGAATTTAGTAGCTGACTGGCGTGTGCTGGAATTACCCGGGCGTTATTTCCGTTGGCGCATCCGTGGTAATCCGCTGAGCTGGCTGGATGAATTGCCTGAACTTCTGCACGATTGGCAACCTGAGCGTATTCTGGCCACCTCTATGGTGGATATCGCCACTATTAAGGGCTTGTTTCCGCAATTGGCGGCGGTGCCGGTCAGTTATTATTTTCACGAAAACCAGTTCGCGTATCCGCAGGGGGAAGGTCAGCACAACTCGGTTGATCCGATGATGGTACAGCTGTATGGCGCGCTGGCGGCCGATGAATGCTTATTTAATTCGGATTTTAATCGCCAGACGTTTTTAACCGGTGTGGATGCACTGTTAAAAAAACTGCCGGATTGTAAACCGTCCTCGTTATCTGATCGTCTCGGGAAAAAATCAACCGTGCTGCCGGTGCCGGTTAATTCCGTGGCTGCCGGTAAAAAAATCCCCGGTCTTATTGTCTGGAATCACCGCTGGGAATACGACAAAAAGCCTGAGTCGTTTTTACAGTTACTGCAGTTACTGAAAGCTCAGGGCGTTGATTTTAAACTGGCGCTGCTGGGTGCACGGGCGCAAAAAATACCGGCGGCATTAACCCATATCCGCAATGAGTTTTCTGCACAGATTCTGGTCGATGCTATGGTCAGCCGTGCTGATTATGAATACTGGCTGGGGGCTGCTGAAGTGGTTGTCAGTACGGCTATCCATGAGTTTCAGGGGTTGTCGGTGCATGAAGCGGTCAGTGCCGGAGCCGTACCTGTGGTGCCTGATGATTTGTGTTATCGCGAACAATATCCTGAAGCACTGCGTTACCCCCCCGCGGATACTGATGCGGCGGTTGCTGTTATCCGTGCGGTATTCTCTGGCAAAGACGGTTGTTTACCACAGGCAGCAGTGACCAGTTCTGCCGATGCCTGGCGGCAATGGCTGAATCATTGCTGAGCCAGCAGGTCGTACAGGGCCTCAAGAATTTTGCTCAGGTTACCATCCATATCTTTGGCTTTTCCCGCCATATCATCCAGCCTGGCGGTCGTCTGATTCGCCAGTTTCATGAGTTTTTTCTCCTGATCCTCTTCAAGACCAAGGCTGAATAACATGCCTTCGAGGCGAATCACCATGTCGCTGACGGTGTTGGTGACGCTTTCGGTATAGGCATTAATCTCATTACTGGTCAGGCGGATGTTGTCTTCAGCCAGGGCAATCAGGTCACGCAAGAATTGTGTACGCTGCTGGCTGAGATTGGACTCCGCAGCAATGGACTGCGCGCGGCCATTGGCAATATCGGCGAGCACCGCCAGATGGTCTTTGAGGCGGCCATAGCGGGCTTCATCGTCCAGGGGCATATTCTTGATCAGGATAATCACCATGCCGCTGTGAATAACGGTGCGGACACCCAGATGGGTAATCCGCTGGTCGACATTGCGGAATTTCATCAGAACTTTTGCCTCCATCGAACCTGCGGTGCAACCCAGCAGAACCGGTTCCGCTTCGTCAATCAGCACGCAGCAGTTGAGGCCGAACTGGGCTGCGACGGTCATAATGGCAACGGCGAGGGCGCTGCCTTTCTGAATGGCCTGAACTTCTTTTACAAAATGGATAATCTGGCCCAGCTCACTGGAGCTGGTCATGGCTTCCATCGCCACATTCATGGCTTCGTGCGATTGCGCAATGGCCTGCTTGCGTGACAGGCAACGCTGCAGATGAAACTCAATCTTTTCCAGCAGCAGGGTGCCGTCAATGGGCTTGGTCAGGTAATCATCGGCGCCGGCTTCAAAACCGGCAAGGCGCTCTTCGGCACTGTCTCTGGCAGAAACAAATATCACCGGAATGGTCGCGCTGCGCGCCGTTTTACGGATTGTCAGGCAGGTATGGTAGCCACTGATTCCCGGCATGTTGATATCCAGCAGGATCAGGTCCGGCTCTTCCTGCTCCAGCATGCTCAGGCATTGTTCCCCTGATTCAGCTTCGCTTATTCGGTATTTGTCTTCCAGCAGGCTGCGCAGCAGCAGGCGGTTATCGGCAGCGTCATCGACGATATAAATCAGTGGTTGGGGTGTCATGCGTTTTCTCCATTACTACGGCTGTATGGCTGATCCCTGGCCGGAGGCCTTATTTTCTGGCCCGCAGTTAACGGGTGGACGTTATCTCTCAGTCTAGACGCGGAAGACGAGGGGGCAATGTTGGGGCTGGCATCTGCGGATTTGCGTGGTTTTACAGCAGGTTATGGCGGGATAGAAGGCAGCGGGGGGCGGACGACTGCGGTTTTCCGGATTGTGCGCATTTGCGGGTCTGTTAATGCGGGTTTAACAGACCCGGACAGGAGGTGCTATTTGCTTAAGGCCTCTTTGACCGATGCCGGAAGCTCGCCGTCCCACTTTTTATAGATCGGGAGCAGCTTATTTTCCCGCCCGAGGACAGGCATACGCTCGTTGTAAATATCAATCAGAACCTGCGACAGTGGCGTGTTGGCAAAGCCGATGTAGATGTCGGTGCCTTCGGGCATTTCGTTCATAACGTAGTGCGTCATATCCAGATTGTTGGCGGCTACGGTCGCGGCAATTTCGTCCCACTCATCAATCAGGTAATCAATTTTTCCGGCTTCGAGCAGTTCCAGTCCCAGTGCCGTGGTGCGGTATTCCAGCAATTCAAAGTCACGTTGGTCTGCTTCAATAACATCGTAGTCTTTTATCCAGCCGACATTTTTATTACTCAGGCTGGCCGTGCCATTCCAGGGCAGATTGCGTTTAGCCAGGGTTAATACAGACATGTATTCCACATCGATAGCGTAGTCCGGGAAAAGCAGGTCTTCTTCGGTTTCTTTGTATTCACCGGCAATGGCGTTGTAAACACGGTATTTGGTAACCATCTTCATCGCCCGGTTCCAGGGGACGTTGGCTGTTTTCACCTTAACCTGCGCCGGCTCGTAGATCGCCTTCAGTAATTCCCAATAGAGCCCGGTACCATCAGCGTTGGTAAAGCCTTCCCATTCGGGGGCAACCACACTGATCGACTTGATATTTTCACGATTGAAAACTGAATTTTTTTCGGCGGATTCCGCGGCTGCAAACAGGCTGCTGAAAGACAGCAGTAAAAGGATAAGGTACTTGGGCATAAGAAGGCCTTGGCATGAATGATCCCTTAATGGTAACACCTGTGGCGCGGTCTTCTTGTTCAGAGTGTCCGGAATTACAAAATAAAACGCAGAGAACCGAAGTACTTCTGCGTCCTGATTTCTACTGATTTTTTTATTATTTGCGGCCGTTCAGCTCGTCCAGTTTGCGCAGCATAATGCCCATGATCTGTTGATACAGCAGGCTGCCGCTGTGCAGATCTTCGACACCCATGTCGATGCTGGGGTTATCATTAACCTCAATAATAACGGCGCGGTCGCCGCTTTCTTTCAGGTCCACACCATAAAAGCCATTACCCATGCACTTGGCTGCTTTCAGTGCGGTCTTGATGACTTTTCTCGGAACTTTATCGACCGACATTGCATCGGCATTGCCGGATTTATGCGAGCGCGCGCTGTGGTTGTAAATCTGCCAATGGCTTTTGGCCATAAAATAGCGGCAGGCGTAAATCACCTGGTTATCCATAATGCCGATGCGCCAGTCGTAATCGGTGGGCATAAATTCCTGCAGCAGTAAAATCGCTGAGCGCTGACTCAGACGCTCGATGCATTCAATCAGTTGTTCGCGGTCTTTGGCTTTTTCCACCCCGATAGAAAACGAACCGTCCGGCACCTTAACAATCACCGGCAAGCCCAGCTCGGCAATCAGACCGTCGAGATCATAGGGCTGGTTACCCATAATCAGACGGGTTTTCGGCGTGTCGACTTCAAAGCGCTGCAGACGTTCGTGCAGATACACTTTATTCGAGCAGCGCATAATGTCGGTGGGACTGTCGATCACCAGCAGGCCCTGATTTTCTGCATTCTGGGCTATCTGGTAGGTGTGATGATCCACCCGGGTGGTTTCGCGGATAAACAGCGCGTCGTATTCGCCAATGCGGGACGCATCTTTCCAGGTAATAAAATCGACATTCAGGCCGAGGTCTTTGCCGGCTTTCTCAAAGGCTTTTAAGGCGCCTTTATTGGATGGCGGCAAGGCTTCTTCCGGGTTGTGCAGAATGGCAAGGTCGTATTTAAAGCGTTTACCCGAACGGCGGTTACGCCAGATTTTATGGCTGAAGGCATCCAGTGCTTCGGCAAAGCGGGTCTGACCGGCATCGTCCAGATCATCAAGTGAACAGCAGTGCACGCGGCTGATGGTCCATACACCGGGCTGATGACGGGTCAGGGTGATATCCAGTACCGGAAAACCAAAGGTATCAAAAATACGGCGGGCAACGGCTGCCAGCTCCGGCTGTTCGCTCTGGCCGAAGTAAATGCGTAACGGCAGCTGCTGGCTGTCGGCATCGCGTTTTTTGTAGAGGCTGTCGAGCTGACGTCCGTAGCGCAGTGGCAACGGCTGGCCGGATTCAAAGCTGTTCAGCTCGCGGATGGCGCGCACCGATGGAAATACCTGACCGCCGCGGGCCTCGGCCAGCAGAGAGCCATAGTAGCCTGTGCTCAGGTAGCTGTAGTCGCGGCAAAGGTTGATGACGTAGCCGCGGGTCTCGGCAAAGTCGCGCAGGTATTGCTCAATCGCAATCACCTGATTGGTCGGATAAAACGGACTCCAGTCCGTCAGCTGATCGACAAGCACGAGCAAAGGTTTCATAACATATTCCGCAGAATGAGACCGATAAAATAAGGTGGTTGCTGAGCCCGAAAGGGCGTCTGGTCAGACTCCGGATCAACGCTCTGGTTCGTGCCGGATTACGGCGTAAGAAAAAGGGCAGTCCATCGCCTGACGGTTGTCAGCGTCAGCAGGCAGCGGCACCAGAACAGTGCTGGCTGAAAAATCATAGTATGCAGGGGGCGCGACTTTCGCCAGTAAAAAAATAGCGCTGGCGCTACTTTTTTTCGGCGGAGGTGAAGACTATGCTCAGCGGCATTATCAGACCGTGCGCTATGCGTCCGGCTGATCTTTTCTGGTTCTGAAAATTACGGATTTTTATGCATCCCCGACT
>NZ_DDCJ01000166.1:17565-21369 GCF_002335285.1 Thalassolituus sp. UBA2009 | reverse complement strand
ATTCAGGCCTATGCGCTGGTGCTGTTTCATCGCGGCACCTCGCTGGCGCGTCTGTATTCTCTGGCGGTTGCGCCTGATGCCCGCGGCCAGGGGTTGGGACTGCAATTGCTGCGCTGGGTGGAAGAGCGGGCGCTGGCCCGTCACGTATTATTTATGCGTCTTGAAGTACGTAAGGACAACGCTGGCGCATCTGGCCTTATATGAGCGTTATGGCTACCGCCGGTTGCGTACCCTCAAACAGTATTACGAGGATGGTGCCGATGGCTGGCGTATGGAAAAGCACCTGCGCGGTGCAATTCCGGTACCGGATAAAATACCGTTTTATGCCCAGACCACACCTTTTACCTGCGGCCCGGCCGCCTTACTGATGGCGATGCGCAGTCTGGATAAAAGTGTGGTGCTTAACCGTCTTCATGAACTGAATCTGTGGCGTGAAGCGACCACTATTTATCTGACCACGGGTCACGGCGGAACCTCACCGCAGGGGTTGGCTCTGGCGGCGCACAGTCGTGGTTTTGCGGTGCGGTTGTGGTTGTCGGATATTCGCGTGGCCTTTCTGGACGGTGTGCGCAGTAGCCATAAGCGTGACGTTATTCAGCTGGTCGGTGATGATTTTCAGGCGCGCTGTGACAGCGCCGGGATTATTACCGAGGTCGGCACTAAAAGTGTGGATGACCTGCGCCAGGCGCTGGCGGCGGGTTACCGCATTCTGTTGTTAATCAGCACCTGGCGTCTTAACCGCAATAAAGCGCCGCACTGGGTGTGGCTGGTGTCGATGGATGACCATTACGGCTATATCAATGACCCGGATGTGGATGCCGATCTGGATCAGGTGGCGACCGATAACCTCTATGTGCCGGTCAGCCTCGACAATCTGGCGCGTATGATTCAGTACGGCAGCGCGCAGTACGGGGCGGCGGTATTGCTCTCTGAATCGCCACAGCCGGTTCAGGAGGCTGCGTGCACGTAAGGCTCGGTACGTTGCGGGTCGTACAGCTCGTCAAATTCCGGCGCGCGCTCTGAGCGCAGCGCCACCCAGCCGGCGACATCTTCACGCCATTCTTCCATTGGCCGTATCAGCGGCGCCGCCAGCATCTTGGCTTCGGTGCCACGGGTTGCAAATACCAGAACCTGTTCCACTTTGTATGCCTGTAATGCCATGCCTGTTGCTCCGCGATTATCTGACTCTGTGCCGGTCGTGAATACTGCGACCGGGCGGCACTTTATACCAGAAGAGAGGCGTTCAGCCTATGCCGGAGCTGTGTACGGGAGGATCTCCGGTCATCAAAAAACAGCGCAAGTGGCGCGAAAAAACGTAACAAAAACAAAGAGTTCTGCTATATGCTGTACGGCAGTCCCGGATGGACTGCGCTGAATACTCTCCGCTGACAGCGACGTTTTAACGAACGACGACAAAAAGTTAATTAACGACGACAAAAAGAGATTCCATATGCTGAACCTTGTCCGTTTCCGCCCCATTGCATCTGCCAGTGCTGCTGCATTGTTGCTGGCATCATCTGCTGTGATGGCGATGTCGCAACCGCCGCAGTCGCTGAACAGCGAGATTGTATTTACCAACAGCACGCTGGAAACCCTGCAGGTCAGTCTGCAGGGGGATGCCAACGCTGAACTGGTCAGTGCTGAAGTACCGCCGCTGGCAACCCGTACCCTGGCCCGTCTGATCCGTGATGCCGCAACTGACAGCAGTCTGGTGCTGAACCTGAGCTCCGATGCTGATCAGTTTGTATTGCAGCAAAATACTACCGGCCTGAACGTCAGCTTTGCCGCCAGCGGTAATGGCTGGAATCTGGCTGGCCAGAGTGATGACAGTATTCACCGTCAGGCCGCGACTATTGAAGGCCGCGCCGCCACGCTGGCGGTTAAAGGCGAAAGTCTGAGTGATGGTGGCATTATCCGTTATGTGCTGCAGGAGCAGGATAATAAGCCTGCCGCACGAGCCCCTGGTGATTTCAGCCTGCTCAGCTACAACATCTGGGCGACCACAATTTTCGGTTCGAAGAAAGTTTCCACCCGCCTGACGCAAATGCCGCAGGTGATGGCTGACTACGATGCGCTGGTACTGACCGAAGTGTTTGATCTGGCAGAAAGCAATGCGCTGCTGGATGAGTTGCGTGCTGAGTATCCGTATCAGACCGGTGATATTTTTAAACTCGGTAAGGTGCTGGGTTCCGGTACCCGTATTCTGTCGCGCTGGCCAATCGTGCTGGAAGATTCACACGCCTACAGCGATTGTGATGGTATTCAGTGTGCGGCTACGCGTGGGGTGATTTATGCGAAGTTGAACAAGCAGGGCAAAACGTATCACCTGTTCGCCACCCATACCCAGTCGTCCGATGACGATGCCAACCGCAACGCCCGTCTGGCCCAGTTGCAGGAAATGGGGGATTACATCCGCAGCCTGAACCTGCCTGCCGATGAGCCGGTGCTGATGGCCGGTGACTTTAACGTTAATAAAATCGGCCTGCCGCAGGATCGTGATTATCTCGAAGCTGTGCTGAATGCCCGTGAGCCGCAGAATACCGGCCACACGCTGAGTTTTGATTCCAACACCAACCACTGGGCGGAAGCGCCGTATCTGGAATATCTGGATTACACACTGGTCAGCAATGTTAACCAGCCGGCAGTGAGTGCCACGCAGGAAATTATTGCGCCGCGTTCGCTGCAGGATAACCTCTGGGGCGAATGGGATTTATCGGATCATTATGCTGCCCGTGGCCTGTTCCGCTTTGATGACAGCAATGTCGTCCGCAGCGCATTTCCTTATGCCGGTGACGTTGTGCATTTGCAGACTGCGAATGGCCACTTCCTGCGTGCAATGAGCGGCGGTGGCAGCTTTGTCTCGGCGGGTTCATCGCAGGTTGGAACCTGGGAAAGCTTTGTGCCGGCTTTGCTGGCAAATGGCAAAGTGGCTTTACAGGCCCGTAATGGCGGTTATGTTGGTCTGGATTCTTACCTGCTGGGCACACTGACTACCGGGCACAGTAAAGACAGTGCAGCAGCGCAGTTTGAACTGGTGAATCTGGGAAATAATCAGGTAGCGTTGAAAGCCGATAACGGCAAATATCTGCGTGCCGATTTTGGCGGTGGTGCCGGTGCCAGCGCTGGTTCCGCCGATATTGGTGCTAATCAGACCTTTGTGCTGATTCGCCCATAAAGCGGAGTCTTTAGCAGACATAAAAAAACGGAGCAGCAGCTCCGTTTTTTTATGGTTGTCGTTTAGCGTTAACGTTTAAACGGCAGCAGGCTGCGTGCCTGTTGCTCATAAATAATAACCTGAGCTTCTTCTTCCTGCGCAAAGTGCGCAACGGCCTGCTGGAATTCCGGCTGCATTAACTGGTGATAACTGAAGGTACTGACCGGCGTAAATCCACGGCTGATTTTATGTTCTCCCTGGGTACCCGGATCAAAGCGCTGCAGACTATTTTTTATGCAAAATTCAATGCCCTGATAATAACAGGCCTCAAAATGCAGACCGTCGATATCCTGCTGACAACCCCAGTAGCGACCGTAGAGCGTCGTGTCATCAAAAAAATACAGGGCAGAGGCCAGAAGCTGGCCGTCTTTTTCGGCCTGTACCAGCAACATTTGTCGGGATAAATGCTGGCGGCAACATTGAAAAAACGTTTCGTTCAGATAGCCCTGAGAACGCCGGCGCCAATAGGTTAATTGGTAGCACTGATAAAAAAAGTGTATGTCGGCGGCGCTGATATTATCGGCGGTTTTTTGCACAATATTGATGCTCATGTCCTGCAGGCGCTGGCGTTCTTTACGCACATTTTTGCG
>NZ_DDCJ01000166.1:0-17273 GCF_002335285.1 Thalassolituus sp. UBA2009 | reverse complement strand
GTGGTTGCGGACTTACAAAGTGTATCCAGCAGCACTTTGTCGCCGGGAGCGATAAAGTTAAGGTGCCAGCCGGATAACTGCTGCGCTGAGCAAAATGCCTGTACCGCCTGTAATGCATCCTGCCAGACCTGCTGTACTTCTGTTTCTGACGTAGCGTTATGCAGCAGCCGGGGGCCACTTGCCGGAGTAAAAGGAGCGGCCCATAACAGCTTGGGATAATACTCCAGCGCATAGCGCTGATAGGCTTCGGCCCAGCTCCAGTCAAATACATATTCGCCGTAACTGTGCGTTTTGCGGTAGCAGGGAATGATTATTTCGGCCTCACCCTGAGTATCAAAGCGCACCAGATACTGTACCTGCCAGCCGCTGTCGTGTTCATGGTCTTCGTTGTTGTTGTCCTCGTTGTTGTTGCCGCGGCTGCCGGAGCCAATGCAGCCACTGTGTTCGAGAGCAGCGAGAAAGCGGTAATCAAGAAAGGGATAATCCCCCGCGCTGTTGCGCTGTAACTTTTGCCACTGAGTTTCAGGGATGGCGCTAATGCTGGTGATCAGGTGGAAATCCTTCATTCAGAGCGATCCGTAGTCTTTGTGGGTTGCATATCAGTATCTGCGGCAGAATATTTGTCAGCTTATCTGTGAAAGCAGTGACCTTGCGCAGTCTCAGGCCTATCATAATGACTGGAATAACTACTGCGGAGGGAATTATGTTCCGTCTTGATGAACGACTGCAATCGGATACCACGCTGATCGGCCGCCTGCCACTGAGCCAGGTGCTGCTGATGAACGACAGCCGCTACCCATGGGTGATTCTGGTACCGGCCCGTAACGATGTGTTTGAAATTTATCATCTGTCTGAAGAAGACCGGATGCAGCTGGCCAAAGAATCCAGCTGGGTGCTGGAAAAAATGGCCGATCATTTTTCTGCCAAATCCATGAACGTCGCCGCGCTGGGTAATGTGGTTGCTCAGTTGCATGTACACCATATAGCCCGTTTCGCTGATGACCCTGCCTGGCCGGGCCCTGTCTGGGGACACAGTCCGGCGGTGCCGTACAGTGCAGCAGCCCTGGAGGAGCGTGTGCATGAGCTGAAGAGTTTATTTTCCAGTCATTTTGTTGAAGACCTGCACGCTGAGGATGACGAAGAAAACAACGTCTATTGGTAATGTCTGAGCCGGAGAAACTATATGATTGTGTTACGCCGTTTTATGAATAACCCGCTCAGAAATTTTAATTATCTGATCGCCTGTGAAGAAACCCGTCAGGCCATTGCCCTTGATCCTCTGGATGGCGAAGGCATGGTGCAATTAGCCGCTGAACAGGGGTTGGATATCCGGCTGATTATTAATACCCACGAGCACCATGATCATATTGACGGCAATCCGGCGGTGCAGGCTGCAACCGGTGCGCCCATCTGGGCGCATAAAAATGCGCTGGGAAAAATCCCTAATCAGGCGCATGGTCTGGATGCCGGTGATGTGATTGAACTGGGTACGTTACGGTTTAATGTGTTGTTTACGCCCGGTCATACACCGGTACATTTATGCCTGCTGGCACCGGTGTCGGAGCACGAACCTGTGCCGGTGTTATTTTCCGGCGATACCTTATTTAATGCCTGCGCCGGTAATTGTTATAACGGCGGTAATGTCGACACTATGTACGATACTTTTGTGTCGCAGCTGCTGCCATTGCCGGATGAAACCTTGCTTTATCCGGGGCACGATTATATGAAAAATAATCTGGCTTTTGCCCTCGACCGGGAACCGGGTAATGCGATGGCCGGTTACTGGGCTGATCAGGTGTCAGCCTTTTCTCCGGATGATATGCCGGTGATGACGCTGGGGCAGGAGCGTGAATATAACCCGTTTTTACGTCTGCACGAGCCGCGTATCCGTGAGCGTTTGAAAGAAGAGCACTTTCCGCAGCTGGGTGACAGTGATCGCGATGTATTCCGGGCGCTGCGCAGCCTGCGCGATCAGTGGTAAATAGCGCACTCAGCTCTGGTCAGAGCAATGTGCGGATGCTGTCCGCAACCCCTTCACCCCAGCGGGCGTAGCCTTCAGCGTTGGGGTGATAACCATCTTCTGCCATCCATTGTGGCTGCAGCGGCAAGCTGATCGCCGCATGATGCCAGCCCTGCTTACTGCATAAGTGTCTTATTTGTTTATCCAGTTGCCAGGCGCGCAAACCAAGAAAGCGGTTCAGTGGGGCAGGCAGCGCAGGGAAATCCTGCATCGGTGGCACCTGAGTAAATACAACCTGAGTTCCGGCCGGCAGATGGGCTGTTTCATGCTGAATAATACGGCGCAGCTGGCGTCGCCATTGGTGGGCAGCAGTCAGACCTGTGGTGTCATTCACGCCCAGGGTAATCAGCAACAGTGCTTTCTGATATGGCGCTTGCTCCGGGGCTTTATCTTCTTCTGCAATGATGTCTTTTAACTGTGCTGCGCGGATGCCGCTTTGTGCAATCGCCTGCCATTGCACCGCTAATTGTTCACTGGCCAGTGCCCGGGCGATGCAGGCGGTGAGGCCATTGCTGATGCTGCTGATACCCACACCGGCGACGGTGCTTTCGCCAATATGACGCAGCAGCAGACTGTGCGCTGGCTGTTGTAATTTCGGTTCAGTGCCAGAGCGTATGCCGCTGGCTTCAGGCAGACGCAGGGTATTGCGTTTAACGGTTTTTCCCTGATAAATAATCCAGGGCAATACCGGCAGCAATGGCAAATACAGCAGATAGCTGAGCAGTAACGTCAGTCGTGATGTCATGGTGCGCTTTCCAGCAGGCGGCGAATACGTTGTCGCAGGGCAGGTATAGCGTCCTGCTCAAACCAGGGGTGTTTTTTCAGCCACAGCTGATTACGTGGTGAAGGATGCGGCAGGGCAAAAAAATCGTGGGGAAAATCCCGCCAGTGCGCAACGCGTTCGCTCAGGTTGCGATAATCATCGTTTAAATAGTAGTTCTGTGCATATTGCCCGATTAACAGCGTCAGGCGGATATTGGGCATGGCTGCCAGTAATTGCGTATGCCAATGCGGTGCACACTCCGGGCGCGGTGGTAAATCTCCGTTTTTACCTTTTCCCGGGTAGCAGAATCCCATCGGCATAATGGCGACTTTGCTGTCGTCATAAAACACATCATTGCTGATGCCCAGCCACTGGCGCAGTCGCTGGCCACTGGCGTCGTCCCAGGGAATTCCGCTGGCGTGAACTTTGGTTCCGGGGGCCTGGCCAATAATCAGCAGACGCGATGTTGCCGCCGCGCGGACAACCGGGCGTGGCCCCAGTGGCAGGTCAGCAACACAGCGGGTGCAATGTTCAATCTCGTTGAGCAGTGGAATTAACTCAGACATGTTCAGCGGCCAATGGCAGGTATCTGTGCATGGTGGCGTGTTCCGGAGCCAAAATCAAAAAACAGACCGGTGAAGTTCCGGGCAAAAAAAAAGCGGCCGGTGTAAACACCGGCCGCTTAACGATGTGCCGGCTGCCCGGAAGCGCACCAGCCATTGCTGCATGGGCAATGGATTACATCGCCATGTCTTTCAGTTTCTTCAGTGGCAGAACTTTAACCTTGGTGCTCGCAGGCTTGGCTGCAACATCCATGGTTTCACCCGGACGGAATGGGTTTGGTACATTCTTACGTGCTTTTTGCGCAGGTTTTTTGATGGTTTTGATTTTCAGCAGGCCTGGCAGAATGAATTCACCAACGGCACGTTTTTTCACGTGACGTTCGATCAGAACGGTCAGTTCTTCCAGTACAGCGTTAACGTCTTTACGGGCCAGACCAGTTGTTTCTGCGATTTCGTTCAGCAGTTGGGTCTTGCTGTATTTTTCAGCAATAGCAGTGGTCTTACGTGCTGCCGGTGCGGCTGCCTTGGCAGCAGGTGCTTTGGCTACGGCTTTTTTAGCCGCAGGCGCTTTAGCGACGGCTTTCTTTGCAGGTGCTTTGGCTACGGCTTTTTTAGCCGCTGGTGCTTTGGCAGGGGCTTTGGCAACCGCTTTTTTCGCAGGAGCTTTCGCCGCCGGAGATTTTCTTGCAGCCATGGTCTGATCCTTTTGGTTTTGTTGTTCCGGGTTCGGGCTTCTCCGTGGCAGGCTGACGTTGAGATGCTGCATATTATCGGAGAGGCCAGAGAATTCTTATGTAAAAAAAAGGGCGAGGCAAGCACCTGAGCCCTGTTTTTTCGGGGTTTTTCGTCACAAAACGTGATTTGCGACTATCTGATACGGTTTTTTGCGGAAATTCACCGGTCTTTTATGCCAGCTTTTTCAGTACCCAACCGAATATGCCACTGTAGCGCACCGGGAACCAGCGTTGAATACGGTCCATCAGGCGGGCGTCAGCACCGATCAGAATACGGCGTTTTTGCTGTTTTACCCCGCTGAGAATCACATCAGCGGCTTGTGCAGGGGTTGTGCGTGCCATCTTTTCAAACTCTGCAATCTGGGTGGCGTGGTCTTTCTCACCAGCCAGAGAAGTTTTCATGCGGCCATTGCGGACGATGTTGGTTTTAATGCCGCCCGGATGCACGGTGGTGACAAAGACGTTGGTATCGGCCAGTTCCTGACGCAGGGATTCGGTAAAGCCGCGCACGGCAAATTTGGTCGCGTTGTAGGCGGCCTGGGTTGGCAGGGCAATGATGCCAAAAATACTGGAAATATTAATAATGGCGGCCTCTGGTCGGCTCTGCAGGTGCGGCAGGAAGGCTTTGGTGCCGTAGACCACGCCCCAGAAATTAATATTTACAATCCACTCCATGTCGTCGTAACTCATATTAGCGACGGTTTCTGATAAGGCGACACCGGCATTATTGATCACAGCATCGACCTGACCATGGTCGGCGACCACCTGTGCGGCATAGGCTTCGAATGCATCGCGGTCGGCAACGTTCAGGGCGCTGAGGGTTACTTTGCCGTGGCCGCTCAGCAATGAGCGGGTTTCTTCCAGGCCTTTCATATTGACGTCGGACAGTGCCAGGTGGGCACCTTCGCGGCTCAGCTGCTGGGCCAGTGCCCGGCCAATGCCGGAAGCTGCACCGGTGATGACAACAACTTTATTGGAAAATGACTGCATGGGGTTGCTCCGCTGATGTTCTGCTTAAGTGAGGGATGCTCACGGATGTTATTGTTTTAGGCTGTGCAGACTACCTGAGTGAGGAGGGGGCTCAAGGTGGATTTGTGACGATCCGCAGGGCTTTCTGCCCAGACCGGCAGTGCCTTTGCTGCAGGTTGGGCCTGAGGTTGCAGGAATCCGGCTGCTGAGGTATCGGATCGCCGTTAAAATCCGTTATACTGCCCGCCTTTTATTTCCGGCCCGCCTTCTATTTACGGCCTGTCGGCAACTTCATTGACGATTCAGATGCAGGACCAAGCGATGCGCACACATTATTGTGGTGATATCAACGAAACCTTGATCGACCAAACCGTAACCTTCTGTGGCTGGGTGCATCGTCGCCGCGACCACGGGGGCGTGATTTTCCTCGACATCCGTGACCGCGAAGGTCTGGTGCAGGTGGTGTTTGACCCTGACACTGTGGATGCTTTCAATGCCGCTGACAGCGTACGCTCTGAGTTTGTTGTACAGATCAGTGGTCGTGTGCGTGGCCGTCCGGAAGGCACCACCAATGCCAATATGAAAACCGGTCTGATCGAAGTTCTGGGTAAAGAAATCACCATCCTGAACAAGGCCGCAACACCACCGTTCCCGCTTGATGGTTACAGCGATGTGGGTGAAGAGATTCGTCTGAAGTATCGCTTTATGGATATGCGTCGTCCGGAAATGCAGGACAAGCTGCGCTTCCGTTCAAAAGTGACTTCCCATGCCCGCCGTTATCTGGAAGAGCAGGGTTTCCTCGATATCGAAACCCCTATCCTGACCCGTGCAACGCCGGAAGGTGCGCGTGACTATCTGGTGCCAAGCCGTACCCATGAAGGTTCTTTCTTCGCACTGCCACAGTCGCCACAGCTGTTCAAACAGCTGCTGATGGTTGCCGGTTTTGACCGTTACTATCAGATTGCCAAGTGCTTCCGTGACGAAGATCTGCGTGCTGACCGCCAGCCGGAATTTACCCAGATCGACGTTGAGGCTTCGTTTATTAACGAAGACGACATCATGGGTATCGCCCAGGGCATGATCAAAGAAATCTTCCAGAAAGAACTGAATGTTGATCTGGGCGACTTCCCGCGTATGCCATATTCCGAAGCGATGAACCGTTACGGTTCAGACAAGCCGGATATGCGTATTCCGATGGAAATCGTTGATGTTGCCGAATTCCTGCAGGATATCGAATTCAAAGTCTTTGCTGCTCCGGCGAAAGATCCGAAAGGCCGTGTTGCTGCACTGAAAGTACCGGGCGGCGCTGAGCTTTCCCGTAAGCAGATTGACGATTACACCAAGTACGTTGGTATTTACGGCGCCAAAGGTCTGGCCTGGATTAAAGTCAACGAAATCGAAAAAGGTGTTGAAGGCCTGCAGTCTCCGATCATCAAGTTTATCGGTGACGATAACACCATGAAGATCATGGCCAAGCTGGAAGCGAAGAACGGCGATATCGTTTTCTTCGGTGCTGATAAAGCCAAGATCGTTAACGAAGCGCTGGGCGCACTGCGTTGCAAGGTTGCTGCCGATCTGAACATGTACACCTCTGAGTGGGCAGCATTGTGGGTTGTTGATTTCCCGATGTTCGAAGAGAACGACGATGGCTCTGTAACTGCACTGCACCATCCGTTCACCGCGCCAAGCTGTTCTCCGGAAGAGCTGGAAAAAGACCCGCTGAACGCGCTGTCCCGTGCTTACGATATGGTACTGAACGGCTGTGAGCTGGGTGGTGGTTCTATCCGTATTCACGATCAGAGCATGCAGCAGAGTGTATTCCGCGCGCTGGGCATTTCTGAAGAAGAACAGCGTGAGAAATTCGGCTTCCTGCTGGATGCACTGAAGTTTGGTGCACCACCACACGGTGGTCTGGCTTTCGGTCTGGATCGTCTGATCATGCTGATGACCGGCGCCAGCTCTATTCGTGAAGTGATTGCCTTCCCGAAAACCCAGTCAGCTGCTTGTGTGATGACTCAGGCTCCGGGTGCGGTTAATAACACCCAGCTGCGTGAGCTGCATATTAAACTGCGTGAAAAGCCAAAAGCTGCGGAATAATTCCGGCAGACTGATGGGTAAAAAAACGGGAGCGCAGGCTCCCGTTTTTTATGCTGCAAGGATATTCATATGGATAAAAAAATAAGTGCCAACCCGGCGTTGCTGTCGTTGTCGGAAGTTGCCAGTGAGGCACATTTGCGGATTCAGCAGGATTTTGCCGATATGAATCCGGTGATCGGGGTTATGCAGGGTATGCGCAGGATGGGGATTCCGGCCGACGTGATGAGTATTGATTGCTTACAGACGCGTAAACGAATTCTTATTGTGTTGCATGATAAACACCCGGGGCTGATTCAGTATCAATATACCTTTATTGATCAGGACCCGGGAGATGACTATCAGGCGGTAAAAAATACCGACTTTAACGCAGATGTGCTGTATCACTGGATCAGTGAATACTTTATGAAATGAGATTTCTGAGTACACCCTCTGTCGTACAATTAAGCGTAAGAGGGCGGTTGTTCAGTACATTCCTGCTTCACCGGCCTGGCGTTTTTTAAAGCGCTTATGTACCCAGAAGTACTGAGCAGGATAGTGGAGAATGGCTTTTTCCAGCTCCCTGTTCCAGGCTTCGCAGTCTTGTTGCGCATCGTTACCAAAGCCTTCCAGTTCATCACTGAATTCGTATTCGAAGTTACCATCGGCAAGACGATGCATACGCATAAATACCACGGCGGCGCCGCTTTCTTGCGCGATCCAGGTAGGCGTTGACAGGTTCGCGGCCTGAACGCCGAAAAAGGGAGCAAATAAATCAGACTTGCTGAAGTTCTGATCGCAACCGTACCAGGCCATGCTGCCGTCTTTCAGAAACTGAACCATGTCTTTCAGTTCGTATTTGGTAAAACCATGCACATGATGGCGGTGGCGCCCGTTGACAATCATACGGTTAATAACCGGATTGTCATGGGGGCGGTACATATAGCCGAGTGGGTAATCCCGTGCGACCCGGTCGGCGAAAATAGCCAGAATAAAATCGACGGCGGCGAAGTGGCCACCCATGATCAGTACGCCATTCCCTTTGGCGCGGGCATTAAGCAGTTTATCCAGACCAATAACCTTTGCTTTGGCCGAATAACCGGACATGTTCCGCCACCAGGGGTGGGAGGCTTCCAGTGCACCTTTGGTCATTTCCACCATGTTTTCTTCAATCAGTGTTTCTATTTCTGCAGGGGATTTATTCGGAAAGCAGACACTCAGATTGCGGTGGCTTATGCGCGTACGGCTTTTCATTCTTTTGCTCAGCACGCGGCCGAGGCGGGCGCCCATTGCATGTTTGGTTTTAACCGGTAGCCAGGCCAGTGACCACATCAGCAGAACGATAATCCAGGCACTCCAGTATCTGGGTTTCAGCAGGGCGGGTGTAAGAGGAATCAGAGCAGATTTAATCATGTAGCGGTTGTTTTGACGGGTAAAAAAGCGGGATTTTAAATCATTCGGAACCTGTTGCTCCATATTAATTCCGGATTTGTTTCCGGGCGAAGGGCTGTATATAAATACCGCAAAAATTTTTTGGATAATATCGTACGGCCTCCCGCAGAGCGGTACGGAAGAAGGGCGATAATGCCGTGGGAGAATTGTTAAAACAAAAGCCGGCAATTACAGGAATTGCCGGCTCGCCTGATCGTGGTTCAGGACTGAGGAACTGAACTGCTACAAATGTTCAGCCTTATGTCCGGCTAATACGGAAAGCTGTTCATCTTTTTTCAGCCATATTTCCGTTACCCATTGCTGGATTTCCAGGCGTAAGGCATCGTCATTCTGATAATCGCCTTTGCTGAAATGCGCAGGAATCGGCAGCTCTTCAATCTGTACCACGGCGTGTTTAAAGCGCCCACACATCATGTCCCAGAAGCTTGGAATACCTTGCGGGTAATAAATGGTGACATTGGTCAGGGCGCTGAATTTATCCCCCAGTGCCTGAATAGCAAAGGCCAGACCGCCGGCCTTGGGTCTCAGCAGGTGTTTAAAGGGAGATTGCTGGTCACGGTGCTTGGCAACGGTAAAGCGTGTACCTTCGAGGAAATTCATCACACTGGTCGGTGTCAGCGAGAATTTTTCGCAGGCTTTTTGAGTTTCTTTTAAATCATCCCCGGCTTTTTCCGGATGTTTGGCCAGAAACTGCTTTGAGTAGCGGCGCATAAAAGGAAAATCCAGAGCCCACCAGGCCTGACCAACAATAGGTACATAAGCCAGTTCTTTTTTAATAAAGAATTTCAGCAGCGGGACTTTGCCGTGATAAATCTGATACAGCACAAAAATATCCACCCAGCTCTGATGGTTGGCGCTGAGCAGGTACCAGTCTTTTTTACCCTGGCGTGACAGGCCGCGGATATCCCATTGCACGCGGTGAATATGATTGAGCCACCACAGAATGCCGGCCAACCAGAGGCTGGCGATGGCAGTAATAACAGGATTTGCCAGTTGTTGTGCCTGACGTGCTGGCAGAATGATGCGCAGCAGGATAAAGGCATAAAGAAATACACCAAGAAAAACGGTATGAATCAACAGCGCAAGCGAGCTGATGATACCTGCACAGGTAGTCAGGAAAGTGGGTTTTCCGGCGGAATGTAGTTCAGCTTTGCTCACGTTAGAGTCCGTATCCGGTGGGCGGTTAAGGGTGGTGGCTAATGTTAGATAAAGTGGCGGAGCGCGGCAATCCTATGTTGCGCTGAGGCTGTGTTGCATGCAGGACAATCTGTTGCGCGCTGCCTGTGTTGCTGTGTCAGAAGGAATCTGGGCTTTGGTCATCAATAATCCGGGCTGGAGATTGCTCGGTAAATATCTGGCTCTGTCCGTTACTGTGCGGAAAATAAGCAAGATTGATGATGACGCGCTCATAAAGCCAATAAATGGCGTCCGGCTCTTCGACCCGGTAACGCTGTTGATAGCGGTATTGCAGCCAGCCATCCTGTAATTGCCATTGAACATAGTCACCGCTGCTGTGGCGCAGACAGATGGCACCATCCTGTTGCTGATAAAACAGAACCCGGTCCAGTTGCCAGCCCTGACTACCGACTTTTTTCAGGCGGAAACGACCATCGGGATAGCGCGAAGACGGGCGGTCATCGCCATGAATGTCGAGGCGTAATTGCTGGCCATTACCGAGTGGAATATGCGGGAGTTGTTGTATGGATGCGATCGCGCTGCGTTCAGGCTGGCTGTGTCTGAGTGATGCGTAGGGTTCACCGCGCTGCGATTTTTCCCATTGCTGGCAATGAATCTGAACCAGATATGCACCCATAATATTGTCCGTTGGCCTGGCTGGCCTGATAAGCAGCGAATGATTAAGCGCATATTAACAGAAAGTTTGGCGGGGGCAGAAAGTATGGCGGGGCTGGAGGGGCGACAAAGGCGAGGACAAACCGGGCCATAAGGCCCGGTGTGGTTTGTATTATTGGCTGGTTACCGTTGCGGCAGGCTGAGGGTTTTTCAGGGGTTTGTAGGCCAGCTTGCCATGCATGGTGCGGGCATTTTCCAGTGGCAGGTTGTAGTCGAAACTGAACAGGTCGCAGCTGCTGCAATAAGTTTCGCCTTCCATCTGGCTGCCACTCATGCCAATCACCGTGTCGAAGACAAAGTCATTAGGGTAGTACTGGCCGAGGTTGTGGCGCAGGGCTGCGGTTTTATCAGAATTTTGCTGCTGATAAGCCTTTGATAACCAGATCAGGGTCGGAGACTCGACCATATCGAAGGAGAAGTTGGCACTGGAGTGGCCGACGCCGCGCTCAATGTCTTCGGAATGATCGGCAAAGTACAGCAGGCCGCCAATGCCATCATTGCCCAGAGCACTCTGCAGATCGTCGATCAGGGTGCTGACAACATGGTCGTTGTACAGAATGCTGTTGTCATAGCACTCACGGGAGTGGCCGAGTCCGCCTTTGAATATGTGCGAGTACAGGGCATCCAACGGAGCAACTTCGTAGCGTTTGTATTCTTCCGGGTAACGCTCACAGTAATCGGTGTGGTTGCCCATCAGGTGAACAAATATCACCTGATTTTTACCCGCATCGCGTTGCGCCAGAATATCTTTATAGAGTGGCAAAAGAACGCCGTCCGGCTGATGATTTTTGTGCGACATACTGTGAAATTCAATATCGAAGGTCAGCTGTACATCCTGCGCTTCTTTGGCAATCAGGCCGAGGATCATGTCATAGCTGTTGGACAGTGGCTGGTTACCCAGCCAGTGAGTCACAAAGCCAGCTTCGTTCATCAGTTCAACAATGCCCAGTGACTGGGTGTAGTGTTTATCATTTTTCTGATTGGCTGCGGTCAGGGCGTGGGACAGGGCTGCCATCGTACCGGGATAATTAGAGAAAGAATTATCGGCAATAAACAGGTTGCCCTCATCTTTCAGGCGTTGCAGGTTAGGGGTGGTGTCCAGCTCATAGCCGTAGACACCCATATGGTGTTTGTTCAGGGATTCACCGACAACCACCACATAGATCTCTCCCTGGCCTTCTTTGCTGATGCGGTAGTCTTTCTTGATATTGCGCTGGCTGAATTGCGCCATGCGCTCTTTGGTTGTGGTCATTTCTTTCTGATAGCTGACGTAAACATCCACCGGGTAGGTAAATAAGCCCTTTTCCAGTGGTGCCAGAGCAATCATCAGTATGCCCAGCAGAACATAGGTTGTGGCAGTTTTTATCGGCAGGGTTTTACGATCATTGCCAACATTGTGTTTAACGATCCAGACAAGGATGGCAATGGCCAGCAGTAGTGGTATTACTGACATTACGGATGTGAAGCTGGCGAGATATTCACTGGCTTCTGCACTGGTCGTCTGGAATACGGCAATAAAGCTGTCTTTGTTCATTGCACCGCCCACGACCTGATAGTGCAGCAGGTAGGCAAGGGGGCCCAGCAATGGCAGGGCAATCAGCAGAAAGCCAAGAAAACGGCCGGCAAGAGTGCGCATGGGCAGAGCCATAAACAGGCTGGTTGCGATAGCGAAGACCAAAAGGTCGGTAACCGCACCGTAAGGGTAGATTTTACCAACGGAGATAATCGCAAGAATGACGCTGACAATTGCGAATGCGAGCATCAGACGGCTGACGCGGGGCTGGTTAAGAGCGGTGCCGCGTTTGATCAGTTGTGTCCATATGTAGACCGTCAGACCAACAAAAAGGAGTTTTACCGGAATTAAAGGAAATAAAGCTGACATGGTGCCCCTTTGGATTGGAAGTGTTGTCCGTAACGGGTATTGGAGCGCGGAATGTAATGAAAATGTCACCGGATTGCAAAGAAATGATCGTTCGCTTTTCGGGCTTAATAATGTGTTCGGGATTCAGCACCGGTTCAGTGACCAGCAGAGCTTGCCGCTCAGAGGGGCAGCCATAAAAAACCCGGCCTGAGCCGGGTTTTTCAGTGATCAACCGCTCGGGTTAATTACTTGTCTGACACGATAACAGCTGTCGCTGCTTTTCTGGTGTACTCGTCCATCTTGTCGAAGTTCAGGTACTTGTAGATGTCGGCCGACATGCTGTCCAGCTTGTTGGCGTATTCCATGTATTCTGCGGTGGTTGGCAGTTTACCCAGAATCGCACCTACCGCCGCCAGTTCCGCAGAGGTCAGGTACACGTTGGCACCATCACCCAGACGGTTCGGGAAGTTACGGGTAGAGGTAGACAGTACGGTAGTGTTCGGAGCTACACGTGCCTGGTTACCCATACACAGAGAACAGCCCGGCATTTCGGTACGTACACCGGAAGTGCCATAGATGTTGAAGTAACCTTCTTCCATCAGCTGAGCTTCGTCCATCTTGGTGGGCGGAGACATCCACATACGGGTGCTCAGACCACCTTTGTGCTGGGACAGCAGTTTACCCGCGGCGCGGAAGTGACCGATGTTGGTCATACAGGAACCGATGAAGACTTCATCCACCTTGTCGCCAGCCACTTCGGACAGGAACCTGGCATCGTCCGGGTCGTTCGGGCAGCACACGATAGGCTCTTTGATATCAGCCAGATCAATTTCGATCACGTGGGCGTATTCCGCGTCTTTGTCAGCACGCATCAGAGCTGGGTTCGCCAGCCAGGCTTCCATGGCTTTCGCACGACGTTCCAGAGTGCGGGCGTCGCCGTAGCCTTCAGCGATCATCCAGCGCAGCATCACGATGTTGGAACGCAGGTATTCAGCCACCGATTCTTCCGACAGGTTGATGGTACAGCCGGCGGCAGAACGCTCAGCAGAGGCGTCGGACAGTTCGAACGCCTGCTCAACCGTCAGGTTTTCCAGACCTTCGATCTCCAGAATACGGCCGGAGAATTCGTTGATCTTACCTTTCTTCTCAACGGTCAGGATGCCTTGTTTGATACCGTACAGCGGAATGGCGTGAACCAGATCGCGCAGGGTAATACCTGGCTGCATTTTACCCTTGAAGCGCACCAGTACCGATTCCGGCATATCCAGTGGCATAACACCGGTCGCTGCGGCGAACGCAACCAGACCAGAACCCGCCGGGAAGGAAATACCCATAGGGAAACGGGTGTGAGAGTCACCACCGGTACCGACAGTGTCAGGCAGCAGCATACGGTTCAGCCAGGAGTGGATGATACCGTCGCCAGGGCGCAGAGCCACACCACCACGGGTCTGGATAAAGTCAGGCATGGTGTGCTGCATTTCAACGTCAATCGGCTTCGGATAAGCGGCCGTGTGACAGAACGACTGCATCACCAGATCCGCCTGGAAGCCCAGACACGCCAGGTCTTTCAGTTCGTCACGGGTCATAGGCCCCGTGGTGTCCTGAGAGCCTACAGTCGTCATTTTAGGTTCGCAGTAAGTGCCCGGACGTACGCCCTGGCCTTCTTCGAGACCACAAGCCTTACCCACCATTTTCTGCGCCAGAGTGAAGCCTTTGGTGCCTGCTTCAGGGTCAACCGGCAGACGGAAAGTGTCGGTTGCGCCCAGATTCAGGGCAGCACGGGCCTTGGTAGTCAGGCCACGACCGATGATCAGCGGGATACGGCCGCCAGCCTGAACTTCGTCCAGGATGACATCGGATTTGAACTCGAATTCGGAGATAACGTCACCGGCTTCGTTCAGGATTTTGCCTTCGTATGGACGGATATCGATCACGTCACCCATGTTCATCTTGTCGACAGGTGCTTCGAATACCAGAGCACCGGCATCTTCCATGGTGTTGAAGAAGATAGGGGCCACTTTAGAACCGATACAGACACCGCCACCGCGCTTGTTAGGCACGCCCGGAATATCGTCACCGAAGAACCACAGCACCGAGTTGGTGGCAGACTTACGCGAAGAACCTGTACCGACAACGTCACCAACGAAGGCAACCGGCAGACCTTTGGCGCTGATTTCTGCAATCTGCTTCATCGGGCCGGTTACGCCGTGCTCTTCCGGAGTCAGACCGTCACGGGTCATCTTATAAGCAGCGCGGGCGTGCAGCGGGATATCAGGACGGGACCAGGCATCCGGAGCCGGAGACAGGTCATCGGTATTGGTTTCGCCGGTTACTTTGAATACGGTCATTTTGATGGATTCAGCAACCTTGTTGCGCTTGGTGAACCATTCAGCGTTGGCCCAGGATTCCATCAGTTCTTTGGCAACGGCATTGCCGGCGTTCATTTTGTCCTGAACGTCATTGAAGGCATCAAACATCAGCAGGGTGTGCTTCAGTTCTTTAGCGGCCAGCGGAGCCAGTTGAGCGTTGTCCAGCAGCTCAACCAGCGTGGCGATGTTGTAGCCACCCTGCATCATGCCCAGCAGCTGAATCGCCTTTTCTTTGGATACCAGCGGAGAAGTCGCTTCATCTTTGATGATGGCCGTCAGGAAGGCGGCTTTTACGTAGGCGGCTTCGTCAACACCGGGTGGAATGCGGTTTTCCAGCAGATCAACCAGAGTGGTTTCTTCGCCAGCCGGTGGGTTTTTCAGCAGCTCGACCAAGGCAGCAGTCTGCTCAGCGTTCAGTGGCTTGGGCGGAATATTCAGTTCAGCACGTTCAGCGACGTGTGCGCGATAAGCTTCTAACACAGCGGTATCCTCATCGTTAACAAGTTAGATTCTGCACGGTCCGTTCATTCATCGGGGTGAATGATAGCTCCTTGCTCTGATTCTAACAGTACTGCCGGGTTCAATACCCAGAGACAAACGTCGATATGTGAACAGGCAAACGTCGATAATGCGCAGAGTAACGGTAGGCAGAAAGCGGTCTGCAGCGCCTTGAGAATGGCCGCTCATCACCGGCCTTAGGGGCGGACAAACTTGTTGGAATTCTCAGCTCGTAGGGGCGGGATTGCCCGCGAATAAGGTTGTTGGTATCCACCGTTGGTAGGAGCAGGCCATGCCCGCGATGCTGTGACACCTTGATATGAACCCTAATCCAGTACTTTATACCTAGGCCGTAAAAATAAGTTTTCTGTTATTAATAACGGCAGGCAGTCTGCGCAACAGGTTTATCAGTCAGCAGATCTAAAGGCGCAGAAAAACCGAATTAACCGGCGTGCGCGTTTTTCTGGGAAGTTTTTAAGGGGCAGGCGACATTTCCGAACCAGATCAACTGGTTGCAGAAGAAGCCTCGAAAAAGTCTACCCAAGTTAATGCGTGTGCATACTAATAAAACTGTTAGAGAAGACCATGTCTGAAACATTTATTGAAGATATGAATATTGTTCGAGAGATAATGGATGGATTTCTTTCTCAGGAACACATATCGAAAGGCCTGCAACAAATTAACGAAATCGGCATAACAGGATGGGAAAAGTGGTGGCAGGTCGAGTTGGCGATATATCTAGATGAATATCCTGGAATTGAAGAATGGGATATGGAACATGAGTTTGAAGTAGATCGGCGAAAATATGATGGAGATAGACTATATGTGGATTTTGGATTTACATATAGTGGCTGGAATGGGAGTTATGCGTTTCTGGAACTCAAGCAAAATAATGACTATAAAAAATGCATAGATATGATGTTTAAGGATGCCGAAAAATACGAAGTGCTAAAATCAAAGTCCATGGATGGGCTGGAAAAGCGGAGCGTATTCGTAGTAGGCATGTTTCAAAAGAAAAACTGGGATGATATCCAAGAGTATTTCGATAGCTGCATGGAACATTACGAATTTGAGTTTGAAGATGATGAATTTATGCTCTTAGACTCAAAGTCCCATAAATGGGGCATGTTAATATTTTGAGCGGGTTCTCTAACAAACCGCCCAAATACGTTCCAGTCACAAAAAAAGCCTGGTCTTCACCATGGCTCACTTCGATCGCCTTCTGGCGGGGGTTAGGTACAGATGAAATCTCTTACAACCTATGTGTTTTTAGTATTGATAAGCGTGTCTTCGTCAGCAAGCGAAAACACATATTTTGAAGATCTGCTACTTGAACTTGATAATACTCAAAAGCTACCTGAATCATTTGTTAAGCATTATTTAGGTAGGGGTATGTATGGGCAATATACCATTGAAAAAAAGATCGTTAGTGATGAGTACGTAGCTCTTGAAATCGGAAACTCAAATGGTGTCGGATACTTCAGCTTTATTTATACATTTACTAAATCAGGAAAGAGGGTTTCCTATTTACCGTTTGTACATGATTCTGATTGTGATGGCGGAACATGGGAATTGAAATCGGCAGCATGGAGCAGTGACACTGAGTTTTCAATAACCACTACTACAATTGACTCATGCTATAAACGTGAAGATATACTTGATATAAAGGATGAATTTTACCTGATTGAACCTAATGGACGCATTTCGAATGCTACTGGAGAACCGTGTCCAGCGAGCCCCTACGAGTATCTTTCTAGTCTAAAATTAAGTGATGAATTCTTATCTGGCCTGACTAAATATCAACTGAGTGTTTACAGAAACACTATTTTTGCTAAGTATGGGTATAAATTCAGCAATCCAAGTTTAAGTAGTTATTTCTATTCATGCAGTTGGTATAACCCATCAGATGTGTTCTCAGCCGATACCTTTAATGATATAGAGAAATTCAATATTTCTAGAATTCGGTATTTCGAAAGTCGTCAGTAAGAAATACCTAAGAAGACGCGGTTGGAATAAGCCCGCAATAAATCGCTAAGCGGCAGGCTTGGGGCTCGCTTAAAGTGAATTAGTTCAGACCTGATCTGACACTTCTGATTGAAAAGAAGAGAGTTTCCCGTTTT
>NZ_DDCJ01000109.1:5531-20404 GCF_002335285.1 Thalassolituus sp. UBA2009 | reverse complement strand
CTCATCCTTTGTGAGCTTGATACCCATTACGATTAAAAAGGAGTGACAAGCCTCGCGTAAACTTTCTTTACCGATGATTTGTTCAGCTTTCTCCAAAGCTGGCAGCAGCGAAATGTACTCATACTGCAATTCATGAGTTCCGGCTTCATTTTTTTCAAATGCATCTGCCATGCTGTTAGAAAAATCGCGGGTAAACACACTTTTTGCCACAGTATTGATAACACGCAAAGCGAGGTCACTTGCTCTGCTGGATGCTATGAATAAAAGAGAGCGCAATATATAACTGTACTGCTTATGCTCAGCCAGATTTTTTAATGCTGCGATTAATTTTTCTTCAAGTTTATCGGCATGACTTTCACCGCCACTAGCGTCAAAATTCATCACCCTAAAGCAAAGCCGGATCAGTGGATTAAGAACACGATTCATAGTATCGGCATAACGCTGATCGGCCAGAACGATGGCGCGATTGGAAAACCGATATAATTCAGTAACTGAAGAAAAATACTTCTCCGTCATCGATATCAGCAGATTTTCAAAGATCACCAGATGATGGGATGACGATAAGGCGAAGTTCAGACAAACTGCCAGTGCTTGTGGATCACCACTCTTAGATGAGGCTTTTATATAATTTCCCAGGAACTCCTGATCGCTACTGGCGTAGCCTTTAACAACGCCTATATCCACTACCTTACGGTATTTTTCAAATACGTCTTCCGACACTCCTTCCTTGTCGATAACAGGCTGACAAATAGACGATCTGCATGGATGGCCTGGAGCTAAATCCCCATTAAGGAGATAAAACGCTATCAAATCCGAATCGCCGTAGGAGGCATCCGCAGTGGTTTCAGCGTCTGAATCCACAGGCGTTTTCGGTTTCTTGCTGGTTCCTGCCAGAAAAGGATTATCACCTGAACCGTTTAAGTCCTTCTCGGTGAATTTATCCATCCCATCTCTTATCGATCCCTCGTCATTCGCTGTACAGTACAACAACAGATCAAACAGATTGACTTCACCTTTCAGTTCATCCAGCCAGCGTTGATACATATCACGCAATACATGCTTAAGCCGGCGTGGATTGGAAAGAATGTTTGTGAGTGCCATCAGCACTTTATTTTCGTTAGATTCCTTACTAAAGATTGCCGACTTACCATTACCTGACTGTATTCCGAATGCACTTTTAACCGCTTCAATTTTTCCTTGCGCATCACCTGGCAATAAAAAATCTTTACTCAGATAGGGAATAATCAATGACTCACCATTCCTTCGTCCGCTTAACGCACTGTCCAGACACAGGGCCATAAACCGGATGAGAAGCTCGGGAGAAATAAAAGTCGCCACTCGTTCTCTGTAATCAGCAATTCGGTACAGCAATTCTTTATCCAGACGTGCTTCATCGGCGCTGAAGATAAAATCAATATGGTTAAGGTTTTTGCTTTGCTGAAGTTTGTCCAATATCGCTGCAATAATATTAATGAAATGTTCACGCTCTTCATTGCGGTCCACATTCTCTATCACCAACAACAGTCTGCGGTTATTCACCTTAAGCAGACTATCCAGCTTACCTATGACCTGTTCCGGCGTATCCGGGCGCAGCCAGATATCCAGCAATTGCCACCAGTGACTGCTGCCATACAAGGCACTGGCGAAAGACTCTGGCAGGCTCGCCAGACTGGTCACTTCAATCTGCTGACCAACATCATGAAGAATCTGCTCAATAAGTTGAGCGGCAAGTTCTTGCGGCTTGCCCGACCGTTGCCAGCAGTCAAAGCGCGATACAATCCACTCCGGGCCTAATTTCTTTTCCAGTAAATTAACAATGGTTGTTTTACCTGAACCAAACTCCCCCAGCAGAATCTGGCCTTTGCTCCGCTGTGACTTCTTGCCTGTGGTCTGTTCGGTGCGTACCAGCATACGTTCGACATAAGGTTCTCGGTCAAAGAAATCCAGCGTCTTTTCGCCCTCTTCCTTTCGTAGCCATTGCTCAAACTGGCTATCACTGCATGTCAGTAAATTGAGTGCTTCTGTTGATCTGGATTTTTCTGTTTCAGCAGCCAAAGTTCTGACGTGGTATGCCGTCCGCACAGCAAGGATAAAAGCGTAAATCAGGAAGAAAATGCTCAGCCCATCACCGCCCAAAACAGGCAAATGACGCGTCTCTTTTTCTTCGATCAATACCGGAAGTTGCAGTGCATCACTGGAAATAACCAGCAGACTGCTACCGCCTGGAGCGGATGTCCCATCAAAGGTCGACAGCAATAGCAGAATGCCTGTAACCACGCTGACATGCAGCGTTGGGTAGCGCACAAAGGTTTGGATATCGATGCAATAAACGGATTGGCGTTTGCGCGGAAAACGGATAAAAAATTTGTCCTGCAATGCCAGCACCAGCAACACCGCCACCAGGCTCCAGGTAACCTGCAACAGCACATAGAGGGTTGGCTTATCAGTCAGTGAAAATAAACGCTCCGGGCGCAGGTACGACAGCCACGGCCACAGCAGATACACCACCACAGCGCCCAGCCAGCCGTAGAAAACGAGCGTTGTCCAACGCAGTACGCTGATATGCCATTCAGGCTCACTATTAAACGTAAATACCCGGGATTCTGTAAGGCGTGATACAGCGCGCTGCAGGCAGCTGAGGAGATGGCGTAGCATCGGCTATTCCTTTAGTCACGATATTGGCCAAGGCACTGATACTTAGCCGGATAAAATTGAGTCTTTTCACAATATACAGCAGCGACAGCCTGAGCAATGGCATCAGGTGCGGTATTGGGCGGATGAAGCCCTTAACAGGGCAAACCATATGCGGTCCGTATTTTCCTGTTCGGGCAGCATATGGTTCAGGGGTCAGCAGTAACTAAGCATCACGCACTCAGCTTGTTTACCGCGTTTTTCTTTTTCAGATGAATCAGAATCTGGCTGATAGCCGCCGGGGTAATACCGGAAATACGTGAAGCCACGCCAAGGGTTTCCGGGCGCAGGGTATTCAGCTTCTGCTTCACTTCGTTCGACAGGCCGCCCATGGCGTCGTAGTCGAGGTCGGCCGGCAGTTTGGTGTTTTCATAGCGGCGCAGCTGTTCGATTTCATCCAGCTGACGGGCGATGTAGCCGTCGTACTTGGCCTGAATCTCAACCTGCTCGGCGACCTGTGGATCAGCCACCGGCTCACCTTTCAGACCAGCAACATCGTTGTATTCCAGACCCGGACGTTTGAGCAGATCGTGCAGGCTGTATTCGCGCACAAACTTGCTTTCGCCTTTGGCTTCCAGCGCGGCGGCTTCGGCGCTGCCCGGCTGCACCCAGGTGGTTTTCAGGCGCTGCGCTTCCTGCTCGATACTTTCGCGCTTGGTGCTGAACGCGGCCCAGCGTTCGTCATCGACCAGACCCAGCTCACGGCCGACTTCGGTCAGGCGCAGATCGGCGTTGTCTTCACGCAGCACCAGGCGGTATTCGGCGCGGCTGGTGAACATACGGTACGGCTCTTTGGTGCCCATGGTGATCAGGTCGTCGACCAGCACGCCGATATACGACTGGTCGCGGCGCGGTACCCAGGCGTCTTTTTCCAGCGCGCGCAGGGCGGCGTTGGTACCGGCCAGCAGGCCCTGGGCACCGGCTTCTTCGTAACCTGTGGTGCCGTTGATCTGACCGGCGAAGAACAGGTTGTTAACGAATTTGGTTTCGAGGCTGTGCTTCAGATCCTGTGGATTGAAGTAGTCATACTCGATGGCGTAACCCGGGCGGGTGACGTGGGCATTTTCAAAACCACGGATGCTGTGGATAAGATCCAGCTGTACGTCGAACGGCAGACTGGTGGAGATACCGTTCGGGTAGAGTTCGTTGCTGTTCAGACCTTCCGGCTCAACAAACACCTGATGGCTGGTTTTATCAGCGAAGCGGGTGATTTTGTCTTCGATCGACGGGCAGTAACGCGGGCCGATCCCTTCGATCACACCGGCATACATCGGCGAGCGGTCTAGGTTATTGCGGATAATCTCGTGGGTGCGCTCATTGGTATGGGTGATGTAGCAGTTCACCTGCTCCGGGTGTTCGTCCACCGAACCCATAAAGGACATCACTGGCAGCGGCGCATCGCCCGGCTGCACCTGCATCACAGAAAAGTCGACACTGCGCGCATCGATACGCGCCGGCGTACCGGTTTTCAGGCGGCCAACGTTAAACGGCATTTCGCGCAGACGCTTGGACAGCGCAATCGACGGCGGATCACCGGCACGGCCACCGCTGTGGTTTTCCATACCGATGTGGATAAGTCCGCCAAGGAAAGTACCGGCGGTCAGCACCACACTGGTGGCATGAATGCGCATATTGGTGTTGGTGACTACGCCACAGACGGTGGAGCCAACGCCGTCGCCCTGTACGATCAGGTCGTCACAGGCGGCCTGGAAGATATCCAGATTGGGCTGGTTTTCCACAATATGACGAATCGCCGAACGGTACAGCGCACGGTCGGCCTGGGCGCGGGTTGCACGCACCGCCGGGCCTTTACGGCTGTTAAGAATGCGGAACTGGATACCGGCTTTGTCGGTGGCGCGCGCCATGGCGCCGCCCAGTGCGTCGATTTCTTTAACCAGATGGCTTTTGCCAATCCCGCCGATGGCCGGGTTGCATGACATCACACCGACGGTATCGGTGTTGTGGGTCAGCAGCAGGGTTTTGCAGCCGGTACGCGCCGCGGCCAGCGCCGCCTCGGTACCGGCATGGCCACCGCCAACCACAATGACGTCATAACGCACGGGATAATCCACAAGCCACCTCAGAATTGTTCGTTTAACAGGAATCGGGAAAAAAGGGCGCGCAGTATACCAGCCTTGTGCGGCCAGCGGCAGTAGGCTGAGTAAAATTTAACCAATGGTTTTATACACTTTATCCACATCGGTAAAAAGACTGTTAGCCATTTTTAGTCACTGCTGTGATTTTTTAATTTAATTCCTTAAAAAACAAAGTATTAGTAAGTGTATAAAGCTGTTGATAATTGTGGGTAACTTTATCCTCAGAATAAATAAGGAAAACTGTTCATGCTGAGATCCCAGCTTATGCGGATCTTTATTACGCGTTATCCAGAAGGTTATACACAGGAAGGGGGAAGGAATAACGGCCACTGCAGGCAGCAGCAGCCGTTAACCGCTCAGGGCGTGGTTGTATCCGTCGTTGTGTCTGTTGTATCGGTAGGGGTTTCCACAGGAGTGCTGCTGACCGGCGCGGTAAAGGTCATAAACAACAGGTCGGTATCTTTGCGCAGGTACAACTCCAGCGAGCCATCGCTGTTGATCACGGCATAGCCACTGGCGTTGGTTTCGTTAAATGCCGGGCAGTTTTTGCGCTCGCGCAGGGTAACGGCGTAGAGGGCATCGTTTTTATCCAACAGGGTGATGTCACCTTCGAAGGTGCAGCCACTGCTGTCGGTGCTGATGCCTTTAAACGAAGCCTTGCTGCTTAATGGCTCAACATAGAATTCATAACCGGTGGCCGTCCACTTGCCCGCCAGCAAACTCAGGGCAGAGTTATTCGGCCAGGTGCCATCATCGGTCAGCACAAAACTGCCGGTGCCGGTGGCGTTTTCAAAGTCACCAACCAGCTGTGGTGAAGCTTCCACGGTGTACAGCAGGCCATTGAGGCTGTAATCCTGATTCAGACCGTCGGCCACATACTGTTTGGCGGCGGTATCATTCTGCGACAGGGTATAACCCGTCAGCGCCAGTGTGGCGGTGCGGTTATCGTTATTCAGCAATGCTGTGCCGTAGTAACCACGGCTTTCATCCAGACCGTAAACGTTGCCGTTATAAATAAGCACCCGCAGGCTGCCGGCCTGATCGAACTGACCATCCCATAAGCCATTCAGGGCCAGCGTCGGATCGCTGACCGTCACTCCCTGTTCGTTGGTGATTTTGTCTTTGTCTTCTTCTGCAATACATCCCACCAGTAAGGTGGCGGCTATCGCCAGAGTTGCTGCGCGCACGGAGTTCTCCTGCCTGAAAGTAATACCTGTAAAGATAGCAATCGGCGGAAAATCCGCTCTCTTTAACCCACGATCCGATAAAAATACGCATTGTCTGCCGCTTTACCGGATAGTCAGCCGGATTTGCTGCTTGGGCCGCCACGGCGGAGAGGAATACAATCGTCGGCATCAGCCTGCAGCCCTGCTTTTCATCAACGAAATACTGTCCGGAGATCCCATGAGCGCCCAGCCAACTTTTGAGCCCATCAATATGGATCGCAGCAAAGTGGTGGTTATCCGCCAGGGCGATCAGCCCTGGCTCAGCGCACCGCAGGCGCCGATAGAACGTTTCCCGCTGGAACGTGAAGCTCCGGAGCATGGTCAGGTAACCAGTCTGGTGCGCTACCTGCCCGGCGCACGTTTTCCGCAGCATACTCACCCGCTGGGCGAAGAAATTTATGTGCTCGAAGGCGTGTTCAGCGATGAATCCGGCGATTACCCGGCCGGCAGTTATCTGCGCAATCCACCGGGTTCTGCCCATGCACCGTTTTCCGAGCAGGGTTGTCTGATTTTTGTAAAACTTAATCAGTTTGCTGAAACCGACACTGAAACCGTGCGCATCCGCCCCGAAGATCAGCAATGGCGGCCGGGTATTGGCGGCCTGACCGTATGCCCGCTGCATGAACATCAGGGAGCCAGTACGGCGTTGGTGCGCTGGCCTGCTGGAGAGGTATTCCAACCTCACCGCCACTGGGGTGGGGAGGAAATTCTGGTAATTTCCGGCTGCTTTAAAGACGAGCACGGTGAATATCCGCAGCATACCTGGCTGCGCAGTCCGCACTTAAGCCAGCACCATCCTTTTGTTGATGAAGAGACGCTGATACTGGTGAAAGTCGGTCATCTCTGAGCAATTGCAACAATCCGCCTGCCCTGCCTGCAGGCGGTGATCGAAAGCCACCTGCAGTCACCACCGCACCCGATAATTGTCGTCCGATCACCTGTCAGCGCTGGCCTGATGCGCCTATCCTGTTACGCATAATGAGAATAACGTACCGGTTAATAGTTTGCGGTCTGCTACCGCACTGAACATTGGGCTAGGTACATCATCTGCGAGGCGTTTATGAACAGCAAACTGCAAAAAGCTCAGGCCATCAGTTCTTCTATGGAAATTCCCGGCCGTAAAATGGAATTTGAATTCGACCTCGATGACATTCCCAAATACTGGTATGGCGACGATGTTTTTAAATCGACGTTCATGAACGCGCTTTCCTGCCTGTTCCCGGAAGGTGAGCGCATGTTTATGGATGCCGTGCGTGATAATCAGCACAAAATCAGCGACCCGCAATTACTGCAGCAGATTAAAGGCTTTATTAAACAGGAAGCCATTCACGGCCATGAACATGCGCAGTACAACGACTACCTGAAAAAATGGCATTACCCAATCGACAAAATCATGGCCTTTGAAAAGAAAGAAAAGGTCTGGATGAAAAAATGGCTGCCGCGTAAACACCGCCTGGCAGTTACCTGTGCGCTGGAACATTTTACCGCCATTATGGCGCACCAGGTTCTGACCAACCCGGAATCCACCGAAGGCATGCACCCGCAATTTAAAGAAATGTGGCGCTGGCACGCGATTGAGGAAACCGAACATAAAGCCGTGGCTTACGATGTGTACCAACAGGCAGTTGGCAGTTACTGGCTGCGGGTTCTGACCATGATTAATGTCACCATTCTTTTCTGTCTGCGCACGTCCATTATTCAGGCGATTTTCCTGTGGAAAGACGGCCAGTTATTCAACCCGAAAGTCTGGTGGAAAGGGTTCCAGTTCTACTTCCTGAAGCCAGGATTAGTACCAACCATCTGGCGTGATTATCTGGATTATTTCCGCCGCGATTTTCACCCATGGATGCACGATAACCGTGAGCTGCTGGGCGAATGGGAAGCGGAACAGCAGAAATATAAAACCGTTTGATCCGCTCATTTCAGGCTGTTTAACGGGCATAAAAAAACCGCGAATATCGCGGTTTTTTTATGCCTGAAAACGATTACCGGAGTGCTCAGAAACCTTGCTCACCCGGCTTGTCACTCATGGCTGATTATTTCCCAATACAGAAGCTGCCGAAAATCTCGCCCAGCAGATCATCGGCGGTGAAAGCACCGGTAATTTCGTTCAGCGCATGCTGCGCCATACGCAGATCTTCGGCCAGCAGCTCACCGGCGGCCATGCCTTCCAGTTGCTGACGACCAAAATCGAGAGCCTGCTGCGCGCGGTTAAGAGCATCGATATGACGGCGGCGGGCAAGGAAACCTCCTTCGGCAGCGGCATCAAACCCCATAATCTGTTTCAGGTGTTCGCGCAGCACATCGACACCGGCATTCTGCTTCGCCGATAAGGTAATTACCGGGAAACGGCCGTCGTTATTCAGACCAATGGTCTCTGTGGATAAATCTGCTTTATTGCGGATAACGGTTAAGCGGCCGTTATTTAACAGATCGGTCGCGGCGTCCTGCAACCCGCGCTCGTCGTACAGGGCGTGCTGTAATTTCTCTGCATCGGTTTCGTTGGTGGTGCTGTCGACCATCAATAATACGCGGTCGGCTTTGCTGATTTCGTCCCAGGCGCGCTGAATACCAATGCGCTCAACTTCGTCCGGCGCATCACGCAGACCGGCGGTGTCGATGATGTGCAGCGGCATACCGTCGATGTGGATATGTTCTTTTAATACGTCGCGCGTGGTGCCGGCAATATCGGTAACGATGGCACGCTCCTGACCGGCCAGTGCATTCAGCAGCGACGATTTACCGGCATTCGGCCGGCCGGCAATCACCACATTCATGCCTTCACGTAATAACGCGCCTTGTCCGGCTTCACGCAGAACCGCTTTCAGCTCCGCATCCACGGCGTCGAGCATGGCGGCTACTTTGCCGTCGGAGAGAAAATCGATTTCTTCTTCGGGAAAATCGATGGCGGCTTCGACATAAATACGCAGCTGAATTAACTGCTCGAGCAGGCTGTGTACTTTATTGGAGAACTCACCCTGCAATGAACGCAACGCACAGCGTGCGGCCTGCTCAGAGGCGGAGTCGATTAAATCGGCAATGGCTTCGGCCTGGGCCAGATCCATTTTGTCGTTTAAGAAAGCGCGCTCGGAAAATTCGCCGGGGCGCGCCAGACGACAACCCCGCGCCACCACTTCTTTCAGCAACAGATCAAGCACCACCGGACCGCCGTGGCCCTGCAGTTCGAGGACATCTTCGCCGGTAAAAGAATTCGGGTTGGGGAAGAACAGTGCGATGCCTTCATCCAGCACAGTACCGTCTGCCGCTTTAAACGGCCCGTAGTGGGCATAACGGGGTTTGGGCTCTATGCCGAGTACGGCCTGAGCCACGGTTAACGCCAGCGCGCCGGATACGCGGATAATGCCAACCCCGCCACGCCCCGGTGCAGTGGCTACGGCAGCAATGGTGTCGTTGTGGATAAGGTTGCTCATCGCGGATTCCTGAAATCTGGGGCCGTTTTAAATACAGCGGTTTGGCTTGCGCGAATTGTACCTGAGTTAACCCGCCGGATGGCAGGCAATAAAAAAGCAGCAGGAGCAGCTTTTAACGTTGCACCGCAACGGCACGCCGGTTTGTGTGGCACAGGCTTGCCGCCAGGGATGGCAGGCAATAAAAAAGGCGCCGAAGCGCCTTTTTAAGATTCCTGCAGATCAGCTGTTTTCGATCTGTTTGGTAATCACATACTGCTGACTGATCGACAGGATGTTGTTCACTACCCAGTACAGTACCAGACCGGCCGGGAACCACAGGAAGAAGACGGTAAAGATCACCGGCATAAACTGCATAACACGCGCCTGCATCGGGTCCGGCGGTGTTGGGTTCAGCTTCATCTGAATAAACATAGAAGCACCCATGATTAATGGCAGGATGAAGTAAGGGTCCATCACCGACATATCTTTAATCCACAGGAAGAACGGTGCCTGACGCAGTTCCACAGATTCCATCAGTACCCAGTACAGCGCGATAAATACCGGCATCTGCACCAGAATCGGCAGACAGCCACCCAGCGGATTGATCTTCTCTTCTTTGTAGAGCTTCATCATTTCCTGGCCGAGCTTTTCACGGTTATCACCGTATTTTTCTTTAATTTCCTGCATCTTCGGCGCTACTTTGCGCATGTTCGCCATCGAGCGGTAAGAAGTGGCAGACAGCTTAAAGAATGCGGCTTTAATCAGTACAGTCAGCAGAATAATGGCCACACCCCAGTTGCCCACCAGACCGTGGAAGAAACTCAGCAACCAGAACAGCGGCTGGGCAATCCACCATAACCAGCCGTAATCGACAGTCAGATCCAGATGGTCTGCAATTTCGGCCAGACGATCCTGCACTTTAGGACCAACATACAGGCTGGCACCCACTTCAGCGGTTTCACCGGCGGCAACAACCGTAGGCGCATCGTAGAAACCAAAAATGTAGTTTCCTTTAACCGCACGGCCGTTGTAGGTGTGCTGCACATCTTTTGCTGGCACCCAGGCAGCGAGGAAGTAGTGCTGCAGGATTGCGGCCCAGCCACCTTGCTCGACTTTTTTGTACTGGCCGTCTTCCAGATCGGAGAAGGTTACTTTTTCGTAGCGGTTTTCTTTAGTGGTCAGAGCTGCGCCTAAGTAAGCCGCCATGCCCATCTGCGAACCGGCCGACGGGTCAACCGAGTTATCACGCTTCAGCTGCGCGTAGAAAACACCCTGCCAGGCTTCGGCCGAGGTATTTTTGATGCGGAAGTTAACATCCATCAGGTAATCACCACGACGGAAGGTGAATACTTTTTCTACCGTTGCTTTCTCAGTCTGAGTAGTCAGCACAACGCTCAGCTCATCCTGGCCATCCGCCAGCTTATACTGAGTGGCATCCGCGCTGTACAGCGCCGGACCCTGAGCATCCACACCGTCTTTACCCAGCAGACCACTCTGGGCCACATAGGTACGGCGCTGGTTGCGCTCCATTAATACAAAAGGAACGTCTTTCTGATCAACCGCTGCCGGATATTCAGGCAGCAGTACTTCAACGATTTCACCACCACGTGGGTCAATCACCAGACGCAGTACGTCGGTATCTACGCGAATCAGCTCCGCCGATGGCTGCGCCTTGGCTTCTGTGCTGACAACCGGAGCATCAACCGCTGGTTGCTCAGCCAGCTCGTCGGCACTGGCGGTGGTTACCGGAGCGTCCTGGTTTTCAGCAACCGCAGTTGCTTCAATCGGCGCTGTTACCTGATTTTTCTGACCGTAGTCATCATTCCAGGCGAGGATAAGAAAATAGCTACTGACAATCAGGCCAAGAAATATGACCGTACGGCGGATATCCATGATTAGGGTTTCCGTTGACAACAATTGGAGGAATGGTTGGGTAAATCGGGTACCGGATCAACGCCATGGGAGCCACATGGGTGACACCGGAGCAACCGTTTGAGCGCAAGATAACCGCCGCGCACAGCACCATATCGACGAACAGCTTCATCGGCATAGGCAGAGCAGGTGGGGTAATAGCGACAACGACTGGGAATAAGGGGACTGAGAGCGTAACGATAGAAAGCAATCAGGGACAGCAACACCTTAGCGCCGGGATGCGCGGCGGTTTTTTCGGCTGCCGTTTGCTTGTCTGTCATTGGAAGGACGCTTTAATCTGAACCAAAGGCCGTCAATCATCTCACGAATTTGCTGGTTGTCCAGTTCGGCAAGACCAGAGCGGGCAAGTAAAACAAAATCCAGCGACGCCATCTCATGCTGATGATGCCGGAACGATTCGCGAACCAGACGTTTAATCCGGTTGCGGTCTATAGCCCGTTTGATCTGCTTTTTGGCCAGAACGAATCCGATCCTGGCCTGGTCCTGCTCATTCGGAGTTGCCAGCACCAACAGGTGAGGCGAACTACCGCGTAATTCTGTCTTGTCGAAAACCCGTTTGAACTCCACCGGCTTGAGTAAGCGGGCACGGCGGGGAAATCCGAATTCCGGCATCGACGGCAAACTACGCAGCGTCAGACGGTCGATTAAGCAGTCAGTACGTGACGGCCTTTAGCACGACGACGAGCCAGAACAGCACGGCCGTTTTTAGTAGCCATACGGGCACGGAAACCGTGAGTACGCTTACGTTTCAATACGCTTGGTTGGAAAGTACGTTTCATAACACTGTCACCCAGTTAAGTGAAAAGGGTCTAATTTTTAAGGGCGGCAATTGTATGAGAAAGAATCAGCAATAGCAATGGTGATTTTATGTGCAGTTTCAGAACTTACTCAAACCGGTTTTTCCTGTTCACACGAAAAGATTTTTATACCTGTTATGTTATGTGAAAGAAGAGAAGGAGTAGTTCGTTATTTTTATTCTTAGTCACGCCAATATCTGTGGGTAACCATAAAAAGTCCTTTAAAAACAAACATTTATGGCAAGCATAAGTGGTGTGTTTAACTGCGCTTAAGTTATGCACTAGCTGCCGGTAAGTGAGGTATGGAATGTGTGTGGAATCGACAGAAAAATTCCGGACAAGGTTATCCAGAAAACTATCCGCATGCTTTCGTCCTGTTTATCCACAGGGTTTAAGGAAGCGTGGAAAATTATCATAACTTCTGTGGATAACCATCGTCCCCTCAGTTAGAATGTGCGGCTCGCTAGAATTCAGATAACGGATATAAAGAAGTGGCACTGACAGCTCTGTGGCAAGATTGCCTGGGACACTTGCAGCACGAACTCCCCGCGCAGCAATACAACACATGGATCCGGCCTTTGGTGGCAAACGCCGACAGTGGACAGCTGGTTCTGAGTGCGCCTAACCGTTTTGTAAAAGACTGGGTGAAGGATAAGTACCTGCAACGCATTCAGGAAATCCTCTCTGATCTGAATGGCGGTCTGATAACCCGTGTGGAACTGGCCGTGGGTGAAGCCCAGCCGATGTTCCGGCCGCTGGCTGTCAGTCGTCCTGAGCCTGCTCCGGCTCCTGCCCAGAATGAAAACTTTGGTTTTGCCGCCCCACGGGCGCAGGCCGAGTTTGATTACGGCAGCCAGCAGGAAGTCCCTTCTTTTAATAACACGCCGTCTTATGGCGAAGCTCCGGTTGCTGCACCGGCACCTGTTGTCAGCCGCCCTAAGCGTGAAGTTCAGGTTGAAGGGGGCATCCAGCACCAGAGTTTCCTTAACCCGACCTTTACCTTTAAAACCTTTGTTGAAGGTAAATCGAACCAGCTGGCCCATGCCGCAGCCCGCCAGGTTGCCGAAAATGCCGGCGGTTCCTACAACCCTCTATTTATATATGGTGGCGTTGGTCTGGGTAAAACTCACCTGATGCATGCTGTGGGTAACTATCTGCAGAGCAAAAATCCGAATGCCAAAGTGTTGTATGTGCATTCTGAACGTTTTGTGCAGGATATGGTGAAAGCGCTGCAGCTGAATGCCATTAACGAATTCAAACGTTTTTACCGCGGCCTGGATGCGTTGCTGATTGACGATATTCAGTTCTTCGCCGGTAAAGAGCGCTCACAGGAAGAGTTCTTCCACACCTTTAACGCCCTGCTTGAGGGCGGCCAGCAGATGATTCTGACCTGTGACCGTTATCCGAAAGAGATCAATGGTCTGGAAGAGCGCCTGAAAAGCCGCTTTGGCTGGGGCTTAACTGTAGCGGTTGAGCCGCCGGAGCTTGAGACCCGTGTGGCTATCTTAATGAAGAAGGCCGAGCAGACCGGTGTACACCTGCCCGATGATGCCGCTTTCTTTATTGCCCAGAAGATCCGCTCCAACGTGCGCGAGCTTGAAGGTGCACTGAAACGCGTGGTGGCCAACGCCCATTTTACCGGCAGTGAAATCACCCTGCCGTTTATCAAAGAATCCCTGAAAGACCTGCTTGCGCTGCAGGATAAACAGGTCAGTGTCGATAATATTCAGCGAATCGTGTCTGAGTATTACAAAATCAAGATGTCTGATTTATTATCTAAGCGCCGCACCCGCTCCATCGCCCGCCCGCGCCAGGTGGCCATGGCGCTGAGCAAAGAACTGACCAACCACAGTCTGCCGGAAATCGGCGATGCCTTTGGTGGCCGTGATCACACAACAGTTCTGCATGCGTGCCGCAAAATTAAAGAATTACAGGAAACCAGCGCAGATATTCGCGAAGACTATAAGAATCTGCTGCGCTCGCTGACAACGTAAATCAGCCGTCATTTTGTGCTGATTTACTGTACGACAGACTGTTTTCAAGCAATCACAGGCGCTGTTCAATCCGATGAACATGCCCAGGACCTGAGTGGAGAACCATGAAATTCGTTATCTCTAGGGAAGCCTTGCTTCGTCCTCTGCAATTGGTGGCCGGCGTAGTAGAAAAACGCCAGACTCTGCCAGTACTGTCAAACGTACTGCTGGAGGTTCAGGGTCAGCAGTTGTCACTGACAGGCACCGATCTGGAAGTCGAACTGGTTGGCCGCGTCACTCTTGATGAGGTTGGTCAGGAAGGTGAGATCACGGTTCCGGCTAAAAAGCTGATGGATATCTGCCGTTCGTTACCGGACGGTGCACAGATTGAAATCGAACAGGACGAGCAGCGCGTTAATGTCCGCTCCGGCCGTTCCCGCTTTACTCTGTCGACGCTGCCTGCCACCGAATTCCCCAATGTGGATAACATTGCCGGCGAAAAGACGTTCACCCTGGAGCAGGGCAGCCTGCGTCGTGTGATCGACCGTACCAGCTTCGCCATGGCCCAGCAGGACGTCCGCTACTACCTCAACGGTATGCTGTTTGAAGTGAGCGCCACCGGTCTGCGTACCGTTTCTACCGATGGTCACCGCCTGGCGACCTGCCATGTGGCGATGAACGGCCCGGATACTGCCCAGCAGATCATTCTGCCGCGCAAAGGTGTGCTGGAGATGGCCAAGCTGCTGAC
>NZ_DDCJ01000109.1:4058-5271 GCF_002335285.1 Thalassolituus sp. UBA2009 | reverse complement strand
TTCACCTTCACCTCCAAACTGGTGGACGGTAAATTCCCGGATTACAGCCGTGTAATCCCGAAAAATGGCAGCAATGTAATGCTCGCCGACCGTACTGAACTGCGTCAGGTATTTAACCGTACCGCGATTCTGTCCAACGAGAAGTACCGTGGTGTACGTCTGGTGCTGGACACCGATCTGCTCAAAGTGTTTGCCAATAACCCTGAGCAGGAAGAAGCAGAAGAATCCGTGGCCGTGGAATACAAAGGTGATGCTCTGGAAATGGGCTTCAACGTTTCTTATCTGCAGGATGTTATGAGCGTGCTCGACACCCAGCAGGTAAAAATGACCCTGTCTGATGCTAACAGCAGTGCCTTGCTGGAAGAACCGGAAGGCGGCGACGCGATGTATGTTGTTATGCCGATGCGCCTCTAGTCGCCGGCCATATAGCGAACCTTCTTATGCCAATCCGGCAGCTTAAAATCAGCGGCGTGCGAAATCTGCAGCCGCTGGATCTTACACTCCAGTCCGGAGTGAATTTCATCTACGGCGATAACGGCTCGGGCAAAACGAGCATTCTCGAGGCCATTGTGCTGATGGCCGCGGGTAAGTCTTTCCGTACTTCACAGCTCAAACACGTACTGGCACACAATGCGGATCGTATTGAAATCCAGATGGATATCGACGACGAGAGTCTTGGCCAGTGTCAGCTCGACAGCCTGCGTCTGAAAGGCGGTGATCATCTGCTGAAGCTGAATGGCTCGGTGCTGACCTCTCAGGCGGAAGCCGCCCATTGGCTGCCGGTTCAGGTGATTGATCCAACCACATTCAAGCTGCTGTCCGGTTCGCCGGAAGAACGACGCCAGTTTATCGACTGGGGTGTGTTCCACGTGGAACACAGTTTTATGGAGCAGTGGAAAACCTTCCGCAAACAACTTAAGCAACGCAACTCGGTGCTTAAGCAAAAAGAAGCGGAATGGCTGCCGGTGTGGAACAAGGGCTTTGTCGAAAGTGCGCTGGTGATTGATCAGCACCGTCGCGCCTACCTGAAACGCTTTAAACCCGAGTTTATGCGCATCCTCAAAGCGCTGGACGACAGCGTTGATGTCAGCCTGGCCTACTATCCGGGCTGGGATAAAGATTCCGAGCTGCAGGACGTGCTGGATAAGCAGCAGGAGCGTGATATGGTGCTGGGCTATACCCAGTCAGGCCCTCACCGTGCAGAGCTGCGTAT
>NZ_DDCJ01000109.1:0-3791 GCF_002335285.1 Thalassolituus sp. UBA2009 | reverse complement strand
CTGAAAATTGCCCAGGGCGCACTGTTCCAGCAAGAGAGTGGAAGACGCACCATTTATCTGGTCGATGATCTCGCATCAGAGCTGGATGAAAAGCACCGTTTCGCTTTATGTAAGCTGCTGGAAGACTTAAAATGTCAGGTCTTTATTACCAGTATCGATAAGGACAAGCTGACCGATATCTGGCAGCCCGTAGCCAGCAAGTTGTTCCACGTGGAACAGGGTGCTGTTCAGGATGTTGCAGCAGAAGTTGAACATGCAGCATCACAGCAAGACAGGCCTGCGGACTGATACAAAACAGCTTATTTCGCATTGCCCGACAACGCATAACAGCGGCAGTGCACCGAATTCATCAAGAGGAACCACCGAATGAGTGAGCAGACTTACGACTCGTCGAGTATTAAAGTCCTGAAAGGGCTGGATGCCGTGCGCAAACGGCCGGGCATGTACATTGGCGATACCGATGACGGTACCGGTTTGCATCACATGGTGTTCGAGGTGGTGGATAACTCCATTGACGAAGCCCTGGCCGGCCATTGCGACCAGGTCGATGTGATTATCCATACCGATAACTCCGTATCCGTATCGGATAACGGCCGTGGTATTCCAACCGAGCTGCACCCGGAAGAAGGCGTATCAGCGGCTGAGGTTATCCTCACCGTACTGCACGCTGGCGGTAAGTTCGATGACAACTCCTATAAGGTTTCCGGTGGTCTGCACGGCGTGGGTGTTTCCGTTGTAAACGCGCTGTCAGAAAAGCTGAAGCTGACCATCCGTCGTGGCGGCAAAGTCTACGAGCAGGAATACAGCCACGGTGTACCGGACTACCCGCTGAAAGAAGTCGGCACCACCGAAGGCAAAGGCACCACGGTGCGCTTCCTGCCATCGCTGCAGACCTTTACCAACAAAACCGAATTCAGCTACGACTACCTGGCCAAGCGTCTGCGTGAACTGTCGTTCCTGAACTCCGGTGTGCGTATTCACCTGAAAGACGAGCGCAGCGACCGTGAAGATACCTTCGCGTTTGAAGGCGGTCTGGGCTCATTCGTAACCTTCCTGAATGAAGGCAAAACTGCCCTGAACGACGTATTCCACTTCAATATCCAGCGCGATGACGGCATTGCCGTTGAAGTGGCGATGCAGTGGAATGATACCTTCCAGGAAAACATCTACTGCTACACCAACAATATTCCACAGCGCGATGGTGGTACTCACCTGGCCGGTTTCCGTGCTGCGCTGACCCGTACCCTGAATAACTACATCGAAAAAGAAGGCCTGGCGAAAAAAGCCAAGGTTTCCACCACCGGTGATGACGCCCGTGAAGGCTTAACCGCCATTATTTCGGTTAAAGTGCCGGACCCTAAGTTCAGCTCCCAGACCAAAGATAAACTGGTATCGAGCGAAGTGAAGCCTGCGGTAGAACAGGAAATGGGCCGTCTGTTTGCCGATTACCTGCTTGAATACCCACAGCAGGCCAAAGATCTGGTTGGCAAGATGATCGACGCAGCCCGTGCCCGTGAAGCGGCGCGTAAAGCGCGTGAAATGACCCGCCGCAAAGGCGCTCTGGATATCGCTGGCTTACCCGGCAAACTGGCTGACTGTCAGGAAAAAGACCCGGCACTGTCCGAAGTGTACCTGGTGGAAGGGGACTCGGCGGGTGGTTCTGCGAAGCAGGGCCGTGACCGCCGCACCCAGGCCATTCTGCCGCTGAAAGGTAAGATTCTGAACGTCGAGAAAGCCCGCTTTGACAAGATGCTGTCTTCTGCTGAAGTCGGCACCCTGATCACCGCACTGGGCTGTGGTATCGGCCGCGAAGAGTTCAACCCGGACAAGCTGCGTTACCACAGCATCATCATCATGACCGATGCCGACGTCGACGGTGCGCACATCCGTACGCTGCTGTTGACCTTCTTCTTCCGTCAGATGCCGGAAATCATAGAACGCGGCCACGTCTTTATTGCCCAGCCACCACTGTACAAAATCAAGCGTGGTAAGCAGGAGCAGTACATCAAAGACGAAGAAGCGATGGAAAGCTACTTGACACACATTGCGCTGGAAAAAGCCGCTCTGCACCCGTCTGCTGAGGCTCCGGCCATCTCCGATGAAGCCTTTGCCCAGCTGGTTGCCGACTACCGTGCAGCGCAGGAAACCATCACCCGTATGTCCAACCTGGTACCGCACGAAGTGCTGCACCAGATGGTAACCCTGCCGCGTATGAACAGCGCTGATCTGGCCGACAAAGCCAGTGCCGAAGCCTGGGCTCAGCAGCTCAGCGACCGTCTGCCGGACGCCGGCCGCAGTGGCAGCCACTTTATTGTTGAAGTGGCCGCCGACAGCGAGCGCAACAGCCATAAGATCGTGATCAAAGTAATCACCCACGGTATTCCGAAAGAATTCCGTCTCGATCACGACTTCTTCGCCGGTTCCGGTTACAACAAACTGGCCACTATGAGCCAGAAGCTGAGCGACACCCTGGAAGAAGGCGCTTACATCCAGCGTGGCGAACGCGTGCATCTGATCGAAGACTTCTGGGATTCTGTGCAATGGCTGCTGGCCGAAGCGAAAAAAGGCTTCAATATCCAGCGCTATAAGGGTCTGGGCGAGATGAACCCGGAACAGCTGTGGGAAACCACCATGGACCCGAACACCCGCCGCATGCTGCGCGTGACCATCGAAGACGCCATCGGCGCCGACAAGATGTTCACCACCCTGATGGGCGACGACGTAGAACCGCGCCGCGCCTTTATCGAAGCCAACGCGCTGAACGTAGCGAACCTGGATTTCTGATCCGGGGCTAGGTAATGGAAAGGCAGCTTCGGCTGCCTTTTCTTTATTTGTCTGTAAAAAGGAGCAACACAGTGAAATTGATATTCGCAGCTATTTTAGCCTCAACCATTCTGCTTTCCGGATGTGCGATCAAACCCATACCGAGTCAGCCACGGGATAGCTACAACTGGTATGGCTCAGAGCAGGGGGAAGGTGCGGCGGTAAAGACCGTGCGTGGAATTAAAGTCTGGTCGGTGGATGGTCAGCGTATTGCCAGTATTCTCGAAGTGATGACAGGGAAAGCGTTTGATGCGCTGAAGTTAGCGCCTGGACGTCACTCAATGATTGCGACCGTTGATGGTCGTGATATGAAGATTGGAGCGGTCAATTATGAAGCTGGCCATGAATATCTTATCGATATGCTGAAAGTGGGCGACAGAACCTACTACTGGGTTGAAGACACAACCAGCGGCCAGGTTGTGTACGGCAAGAAGAAGACTGTGGAAGAGTTCCTGAAAGACTGATCTTGCACAGAAAACCTCCGGCGTTCGGATGCCGGAGGTTTCTGCTCAGACTGTTTTATACCTCGTACTTCTCCCGCCGCCCGGCAGCTTTTCAATACAGCCCTTTTCCAGTAAATCGGCCAGATATACACCCTGATAACTCTATTCGGCTCATCATTGTAAAAAATATGAGCCGAATACCAGGCCTTATTCGGCTCACATCAGATTCCACTGTTGAAAGAAACCTGAAAAAGACGCGCGCCAGCCTGCCATTCCTGCGCTCCGTCACCCTCAACCGGCCACTTTGTGGTACTTTGCGCGCCTTTGGGCCTGTCGACACTAAGTGAATCGGGCCTGCTGAGAGCCAGTTTTTCTCAGAACAAGGAGAGAGGAGTGATATTAGTGGGCTAAATGAATAACGAACGACGAAGTTAATGGGGAAAACTGGCCTCAGCCCGAAGGGTTATGGCTAAAAATCCCTCATCCTGCGTTGCTGTTCGCTCGCTTAACCCGTTAGGCCACACT
>NZ_DDCJ01000111.1:0-20189 GCF_002335285.1 Thalassolituus sp. UBA2009 | reverse complement strand
TTTAACCCATATGTAACCTGACAGGCACCAGCTTAAAACGGGCGATTGTCAGATTGGGTTTGATCTACTACACCTCAACTCTAGTAAAAATTTGATAGCTACTTTCGCTCTGACGAATCTCGGTCAATGGCTGGTAGATCAGCATCGAGCTTTTCTTTGGATAAACCATGTTTGTATGCGTTGTACTGCCATTTCAGAAATTGCTCAAGAAGTTTGGCATTCTCGGCTTTCAAGCGGCTGTTTTCACTCTCAAGGCGCCGGATTCGTTGCTCGGCAATGCTCAGACTCTGCGGTCTTTTTGTCGAGACAAAGCCATTCTTCAGCAGTTCTTTTTTATGGCTGAAGGCGGATTTAATTCGCTCATGCGCATTGAGTGTCTGGCGTGTCGGACGGGTTCCAGTCACTGGCTCAGAGGCATCACACAGAGCCTCCCATGAGAGCTTGCCATCCCAACCATCGATAAGGCTTATAATTGAATTAATGTCTTTTGGGGTCAGATGTTTGGCCATGGTTAACCTCCGAGCAACGAGCGCAGCTCGTCCATATCTTGATTTGGCGAGGGAATGGATGGTTTGGTCTGAGCGGTGTGTGAAGCCAGTGCCCGATTCAGAGGACTGAACTCCTGATCGTTACTCAGTTTGATGATTGCTCCATCTTCCAGATCCGGAGATTCCAATAGCTGAATGAGCTTCTCAGCCTGCTCCAGTGTTTGAAGCTGATGTTGGCTCCAGCGGTCTGCACCATAGACCTCGTCTTCAGACGCCTGCTGCGTCTTGTTGAGCTGCAAGCGGATGCCATCGCGTTGTTTCTTAAGGCGATCCAGCTTTTCATCATCACCTTTGATGCAGACCTGTTCTGTGCAATTCAGGCAGTCACGATGTCTCTGGCATGGCAGCATGGAAAAGTCATGCACACAAAAGCCATATTCCGTGACGTGAGCAATGCCTTCGCCTATGGCTTCAAGATCTGAGAAGGTGACAGGTGTATGGGCTCTGATTTTCTCAAGGACGCCACCAACACCAGTTTGCCGGGCCAGAGCAACGTAATCGTCATCGTCATCGGTCATATGGTTGTAGGTGGTGTTCTGGTGAATATTGGCGCGGCCAGACCATTTCGCTATATCGAGCTGACCGAGATCGCCCTTTTGCGCAATGGTATTCAAAAAATGCCTTATTTGATGGGAGGTCATGGATATTTCGGTTCCATCGTCATTGCTGTAGCCGTGACGTCGCCAAATATTACCTTCCTTGCCAGGTATGTAATTGAGGTCGGTGGTGAACGTAGTTTTGCCTGGAGTCCAAAGCAGGACAGGGCTTGGTTTTCTGCTTTGATGAAACTCATGGAGTCGATAGCAACAGAGCGACTGTGAATAGGTGATGTGCCGTTCCTTGTTTTTCCATGGCCAGCCAGCAGGCAGTTCACTGCGAACAAATTCATTCAGGAAGGCCAGGGTGAATGGGGCGCCTTTGGCCTTTAGTTCTTTGTATGGGGCATAGCCTTGAAAATACAGGGATATGTTCCGATGCTGTTCTGCTAAGCCAAGTGCCCTACACACTTGTTGATTAGTCAGTGGATCATGCTCTCCAACATCCGGACAGTTCTCATGGCGATAGAATTTGTCGGGGTGATTCTCGTACCAGATCGCCAGTTTACGGCCTTTTTCGGATAGCTCGGTCAGGCGACGAACCGCTTCGATAGCAATGTCTTTGAGAGCGGTTGGAATCCACTTGATGTCGGAACCATAACCCTTTCCGGCATAGAAGCGCAGACCAACGCGTTCTATCCCTTTGCTATCTGTTTCTCTGTGCAGGCAGTTCACCGGGAGATCTTGAACTTCGCTGATTCTGGACGGTGCGCACATCAATAGCGCAAATATCGATGTGGTGAATCTATCCCGTGAGCCTTGTGGGTTATTGGCAAATAGCTCGGCCATAAATCCGAGGTGACGCTGGTCAGGCATTTTTGCAGATCGTTTCTTCTTTCCTTCAGCGTCTGTTCGGTTGATCTCTTTCGGCTTGGAGATCGGGTTCTTCCACGTTAGTGGAGCTGGAATGATTTTGCTTTCGTTGAGGAATTCAACGAGCGTCACCAAGCTGTTACCTGCCTGGTAGGCAGAGGCTTTGTATTCTCTTGCTACCTGTGCGGCGACATCCATTACCTGTACGTCTGTTTGGATGATGTCAGCCGTGCCTTTTACCAACAGAAGGGCTTTCTCAATGCAACGAATGGCCTTGAACTCATTCTTGAGCTTTGTTGGTTTGTGGCCCTGTTGGTAACGTACATAGGATTTTGCAAAAGGAATAATGCTGGGGTTGAGACGTTGTTCGTCCGAAAAACCTCTGGACGGGGCTCTGATGACGGTAAAGTTGCCAACGCCAGGCCAGGTATCACTATCCCAGTCCAGATCAGCTCCAAATACTGTAAGGCGGTGACGACACATTGCTACAAAGTCGCGCAGGTTGGCCTCGGCATCCAGCTGATGTTTCGGAGTGAATAGAAGAATATCAGCCATCTATCACCTCGTTTTTCATTGCATTACAACGGTTAACGACATCGCCAACGGCCAGTATCAATCGGTCATTCACCGCAGCAATCTTGCTATCGCTGGTTTGCTCTAACACGCTATCGCGTTCACTGATCAGTCGTTCCAGAACGGCTTCGTGTGGCCCGTCGAGCCAGGGCTGGAAATGATTGCAGGTGTAACAAGCCACCGGGGCCAAGGCGTTGCAGAAGCCATAACTGCCACAGGTGCCAAGGTTAGCTGTGCCGTTTGAAACCCTGCTGCTCCGATCGTCGCCACGCTTGGCGTCACTTTCGGATATAACAAGTACTCCCTGAAATGCTTGTGCTATCGGAGCCAATTGCAGAGCTACGGCTTTATCTATGCGGTCGACGATTTCTGGAATGTTTCGTACGTACACGCCAGCGCTTTGGGTGTCGGAGTGATCGAGTGCCTCGGCGATAACGTATTCGCCTTTGCCTTCACGGGCGAGATTGGTTCCCAGCGTGTATCGAAAACGAGTTGGGTTGAGACGCACAGGTCCACCAGTTCTTTCACTGATAACCTTTATCGCCTTTTCAACTCGAAGCATTGCGCTCCTTACCAAGTCACTTGGTGCATGCAGGCGATCGCCTATGAGTTGTTCTTTTAAATCTGATACAGAGTTAGCTGTCTCAAGGGCAGGAAATAGCGGTAGCTCAGGAATGAGATTCGATGGGATGTCTGCGTCTAGAGCCAATCTGAACTGTTGGCGAACCGCTTCAGCTTGCTGTTGCAGAACCTCCCAAAGGTCTTCAACTATCGCAAATTGGTTAAATGATTGGCGCCATGACTGGCTGCGCTGTTTGGCGCGAGGGAATCTTATAAAGTACTTACCGGACTGTTGGATCAAGTCCATCAGTTTCAACGCTGTAATTTGTGTCGGGCGGCGCCCTGTCATAGCGAGAATCAGCGCATAGCTGGTATCGACAAGTGTTAAACGTTTTTCTCCGAATGCAGTAATGACTGCATCAATAATGGCTTCCATTTCGATATCAGTTAACGGGCCACTGTTAGGACACATGGACTGAACGGCAAAGCCTTTCTCGTTTCCTTTGATCGTCCATTTATTCAAAAGCCTGATTGTGTCATCAGGCACACCGCTGTATCCCAGTTCAGACCACCTTCTGATGAATCCGCGAAGAGTTGCCAGATACCACTCGGTATGCTTATCGAGCGTTGAGCGATATGAAATTAGAGATTCAACACTGAAGAGCGGCTGGCCGGTTGTTGATTCGAGGTAGTGTTTACAGCGCTCAAATAAGTTTCTTACATGTGATGGGGCGTGTGTCTTTGCATAAAAAGCGAGCACTTTGCAGAGCGAAGAGAAGGTGTCTGAACTCATCACTTCCTGCAGAGTGAAGACGGGGATGTTAGTGTCTTTGTTCAGCTTCCAACGCTTGTCATTGGAGCGGATCAGGTATCCATCCCTAGAGTAAAAGTCCTCAGTAACAGCTTCCTGTGTCGAGAGATTTATCATTCCTCATCTCCCGGTGTTTTTTTGCCTAAATGCTGGTTTTGCAATTCAAGAGCAGCCCTGTTCGCTTGCTCCTTGATATGCCTACTATTGTAAGTCGCGGCTGTTCCTGAGGTTTCGCTCCAGCCCATCAGATACGAACGAATCTTTTCTTCTCGTTCTGGCGTTACGCCTTTGCTTTCACAGGCTTTTGAAAACGAGTAGTTCCAGTGATGGCGTAAGGCGTGAGCATGAATTCCATTGTGGTTGTCTGTGATCCGTTTCAAGTCAGCCATGAACTTACCAAACGCAGCATTTGATATGGGCTGACCCAGAGACGTCCCCTCTTTGTGAGTTACAAACAGATAGCCATGTTTCTTGGCACCCGAAGTTTTATTTCGATGTTCTAGCACGTATTCATAGATACAATTGATGAGTTCGGGAATCAGCGGGATGGTGCGTTCTCGTGTTTTGGCAACGGGCTGAAATGCACGTATGTCATCTTTTGAGTCCGGTCGTCTGACAACTTTCAGCGTGTTTTTTGCAAAGTCGATATCTTCAACCTTCAGGTTAAGCAATTCACCACGTCGAAGGCCTGTGACTCGTAGTATCGAGAACATCAAAGCATTACGAACCTGGACTGCATATTCCTTGGCTGGATTGTTCTCAGCTCCCGGTTTTAATGCCTTCTCAAGTGAATCCAGAACTGCATCATCCAAATGCTTTTCATCCCTATTTGGACTGGATTTTGTTGGCTTTTTAGGGCGGTTCGCTTTTATCTGCGAAACCATTCGCTCTACGTGGTCATGATCTCGTTTCGAAGATGGTTGCAGCTGTTTTGCAAGGAAGCCCAGGTAATCGGCAAGCACTGACAAACGAGCATACTGATTGCTCGTACTGACAAGGTTACGGCGTCCTGAAATAGAGACGACTTTATCTTGCTCATCGCGTACCAGTGGTTTCTGCATGAAATCGCGTAAGGCATGTATCTCGTTTGGGTGAAGAAAGTCACCTTGAGAAAATCGTGATTCGAGATCCAAATCGTAGTAGGCCTGCCATGCGTACAAAGCTTTAATCGCGTTGAGGGAGTTCTCAACCGTATTTACAGCGAGTGAACGCCCACGCATGTGAACAGTAACATACAGGGCTGGATAGAAAAGCGGAGTGCCACTCTCATCAACGAGGATGACAAATCTCTCACCGCCTGAAGATCTGATTCTGCGTATTGAAAGCTCCATTGGAGATAGATCTCAATTTTTACACAAATTCATAGTATTAGACCTTTAATTGGGGGTTAAGGATAAATTTACACACTAAAAAAGAGAAACCCCCATAAAATGGGGGTCTCGTAAGTATTATTTACATTTTAGTCTAAAGTAATCGCTAGAACGGGATATCGTCATCAAAATCGTCAAAGCTGTTGCTTGGCTGTGGTGCGTGCTGCGGCTGTTGCACTGGAGCCTGAGCTGGCTGCTGGTAACCACCCTGATAGGCCGGCTGTTGCGGAGCATGCTGTGGAGCCTGTTGCGGAACATGCTGCGGTGCCTGTTGCGGAGCTTGCTGATAGCCACGCGGAGCCTGAGGTGCGGCCATCGGAGCTTGCTGTGGTGCTGCCTGAGGAGCCTGCTGATAGCCCTGTGGTGCATTCATGCCCATAGGCTGGCTCATTGTCTGCGATGGCGCTGAATAAGACCCCATATTGTCGCCACGGCCATCGAGCATCATCATATCGTTGGCGATGATTTCGGTGGTGTAGCGTTTAACGCCGTCTTTTTCCCATTCGCGGGTACGCAGTTTACCTTCGAAGTAGGCTTTTGAGCCTTTTTTCAGGTATTGCTGAATAATTTCTGCCAGCTTGCCGTATACCGTAATACGGTGCCATTCGGTGGATTCTACTTTCTGGCCGGTCTGTTTGTCGTTGTAGCTTTCGTCGGTGGCCAGTGTCAGATTGGCCACGGCGTTGCCATTCGGCATATAACGAACTTCAGGGTCACGACCCAGAGTACCAATGAGTGTCACTTTGTTAACGCTGCGACCCATGCTCTTCTCCTGTGGAATGAATGATGGCCAATGCCTGTGTTCGATCAAAGGCATCAGCACTGACTTTTAAATAGATTGCGCCTTCACTGGCAAGCAGACTGACTTCCGAGACTCCGGCCAGTGCCATCAATTGTGCAAGTTGTTGTTCGCTGCAGCCATCCGTGCTGTCCAGACGAACACTGGTAAGGTGTTGCGGGGCGGAAGACTGTGACATAAGCAGCACCCAAAGTATCACTAATGCCCCCAGTCCGACAAATAATGCACTGCTGCCGTACTGGCTCATCAGCCAGCCGCCGAGGCTGCCGCCGGCAAAGGCGCCGAGGAACTGCATACTGGAATAAATGCCCATGGCGCTGCCCTTGGCGCCGGCCGGAGCAATCTTGCTCAGCCAGGATGGCAGGCTGGCCTCCATCAGATTAAAGCCCCAGAAATACAGCAACAGCAGCACAACCCAATGCCACATTTCAGCGGCTGCTGACATACCAAACAGGCTGAGAGCAATAACGCAGGCACCGGTGATCACTACGCTTTTCATTTTGCGGCGCTTCTCGGCGATGATGATAAAGGGCACCATTAATACAAAGGCACTGAGAAGTACCGGTAAATACAGCCAGCTGTGATGCTCTGCCGGTAAATCCAGCTTCAGCAATTGTCCGGGAATGGCGATAAAAATAGCCACCATTAAGGCGTGCAGCAGGAATATCCCCAGATTGAGCGGCCACAGCTGGGTATTACGCAGCTGAACACCGACTTCGCTCAGTACCGCCGAGGCATCGCGATGGGGCAAAACGGGTGGTGTTGGAATAACAAACAGCGTTACCAGAATGCCCAGCAGGGCAAGTACGCCGGTCAGGCCAAAAATCAGGCTCAGACCGCCTAATCCGGCAAGCCATGGTCCCAGTACCAATGCGACAGAAAAAGACAGGCCGATGCTGGCGCCAATAGACGCCATCGCTTTCATGCGGTTCTCTTCGCGGGTCAGATCCGTAACCAGTGCCATAATCGCACTGGCAATGGCGCCACCACCCTGTAGCGCGCGGCCAAGAATAACACCGTACACGCTGTCGGCGCTGGCGGCGATCAGACTGCCAAGAGCAAAAATCAGCAGGCCACCAATAATAATAGGTTTACGGCCAAAGCGGTCCGACAGGGTTCCGGCGGGAATCTGCAGCAGCGCCTGAGTGAGGCCATAGACCCCCATCGCCAGACCAAGCAGTTGTGGCGTAGCGCCATCGAGCTTCTGTCCTTCGATCATCATCACAGGCAGCACCATAAACAGCCCCAGCATACGCAGGGCATAGAGTGACGCGAGGGAGACGACTGCACGCTGTTCGACGGCAGAAATGCCGCTGTGCTCAGTTTCTGGAGAGGTAGAACTCGACATACTCACTGGTATTCCGGTTGGTACAGCTAAAAAGTGCGCCAGTTTAACAGCAATGCCGTCTGTGGATTAAGTCTTAAGCACGGTTATCTGCAGATTGCTTGTTTACGGTTGCTCCGGACAGACCCGGGAATGGTACGGAAGTTCTTCAAAAAGCCGTGGGTCAATCCGTAAAACTACGAAAAAAAGTCATGCTCAAGTGGCAATTTGCATTGGATTGCGTACACTCTTAGCACTGGTTTTGGAAGACCGGTTAAGGATCAGCAACAGGCATAAAGGAGTTATGTTATGGATCGTCAGGCAAGCCTCCCAGGTCGTCGCATTATCTTATTCGGCCAACAAAATCTGCAGAATTCCATTCTCATTGGTTACATTCACCAGCGTACAAATATCGACTGCCAGCTGGTCAGCGTGCCGGAATGGCGTGAAGACTGGAATCGTTACCCCTGTAAAACGCTTGTGCTGGTTGACGCTGAATGCGCACGCCCGGAAAAGCTGCATGATTTACTGGAGCAGGTGTACGAGCAGCCGGTGGATATCAAGGTGGCTTTCTTCAATACTCCGCATAATCATCCGGTTGAACGCCTGATGGCCTGGCCAATGGTCAATGGTCTGTTCTATCGCGAGTGTTCACAACAACAGCTGAGCAAAGGTATTGTTGGCCTGTTTGAAGGCGAATACTGGCTGCCGCGTCAGCTGGTGGGGCAGTATCTGGAACGCACCCGCCATAAGCCCCGTAAAATGACCACCACCACCACGGTACTGACCAAGCGCGAGAAGCAGATCCTGCGTTTAACTGCGACTGGCGCGACTAATATCGAAATTGCGGACAAGCTCAACGTCAGCATGCATACAGTTAAAACCCATATTTATAACCTGTTCAAAAAGATTGGTGCGGGCAACCGTATTCAGGCTGTGAACTGGGCTAAAGAGTATATGGAAGAGCTGTTGCACGAATCAGTTGAATAAGCGGCTGAACTCAACCTCTGCCTGTTAGGGCCTGTTCATACTAAGTAAATGGGCCTGCTGAGAGCCAGTTTTTCTCAGAGCAAGGAGAGAGGAGTGTTATTAGCGGGCTAAATGAATGACGAACGACGAAGTTAATGGGGAAAACTGGCCTCAGCCCAAAGGGTTATGGCTAAAAATCCCCCATTCTGCGTTGCTGTTCGTTCGCTTAACCCGTTAGGCCACACTCACTGCGCCTTGTCTGGAACATTCTTAGCCGATAACAGGCCTGTTAAATTAGTATGAACAAGCCCTACAATGGCGGCTTTTCTCTGATGTGATGAGCCGTCTATGGATAAGATTCAGGTGAGAGGGGCCCGTACCCACAATCTCAAGAATATCGATCTGGATATTCCCCGTGACAAGCTGGTTGTTATTACGGGGCTGAGTGGCTCGGGCAAATCCTCTCTGGCATTTGATACGCTCTACGCCGAAGGCCAGCGCCGTTACGTCGAGTCTCTGTCGACCTATGCCCGTCAGTTCCTGTCGATGATGGAAAAGCCCGATGTTGATCTGATTGAAGGTCTGTCACCGGCTATCTCCATCGAACAGAAGTCCACTTCACACAACCCCCGCTCGACCGTTGGTACGGTTACCGAAATCTACGATTACCTGCGTTTGCTGTTTGCCCGTGTCGGTGTGCCGCGTTGCCCTGATCACGAAGTTGCGCTGGAAGCTCAGACTGTCAGTCAGATGGTCGACAGCATTATGGATCTGCCGGATGACAGTAAGCATATGATTCTGGCGCCGGTGGTGCGTGACCGTAAAGGTGAGCATCTGCACGTATTCGACAGCCTGCGCTCGCAGGGTTTTATCCGCGTACGGGTGAATGGTCTGGTGTGCGATCTGGACGATACGCCGGAGCTGGATAAACGCCGTAAGCACAGCGTCGAAGTTGTGGTGGACCGCTTTAAGGTGAAAGAAGGTATTGAACAGCGTTTGTCAGAGTCGCTGGAAACCTGTCTGGAGCTGAGCGGTGGCCTGGCTCTTGTGGCCTCTATGGATGACGATAAAGCCGAGCCTCTGCTGTTTTCGTCACAATTTTCCTGTCCGCACTGTGGTTATAGCTTATCCGAGCTGGAACCGCGTCTGTTCTCCTTTAACAATCCGGCCGGTGCCTGTACCAGCTGTGATGGTCTGGGTGTAAAACAGTATTTTGATCCGGAGCTGGTGGTGCACGATCAGAACCTGAGCATTGGCGAAGGTGCGATCCGCGGCTGGGACAGACGCAGCATTTACTATTATCAGATGCTGAGCTCGGTGGCTGAGCACTATGGTTTTGATATTGAGAAAAATTTCGGCAAATTAACCGCTAAACAACGCGATCTGCTGCTCTACGGCAGTGGTGATGAAGCGGTGAATTTTAATTACGTCAATTCCCGTGGCGACCAGATTATCAAGGCGCATCCTTTTGAAGGTGTGCTGCCCAACCTCGAACGCCGCTACCGCGAAACCGATTCGCAGATGGTGCGCGAAGAACTGAGTAAATATCTCAGTGTACAGCCATGCCCATCCTGTGAAGGCTCACGTCTGCGGGTTGAAGCACGTAATGTGTTTGTTGGCGATAAAACCATTCATGCCTGTACTGCGATGCCGGTTGAGCAGGCATTTGATTATTTTACGGAGCTTCACCTGGCTGGCCATCGTGGTGAAATTGCCGAAAAAATCCTGAAAGAAATCCGTGAGCGCCTGCGTTTTCTGGTTAATGTCGGACTCGAATATCTGACGCTGAACCGCAGCTCCGATACGTTATCCGGTGGTGAAGCACAGCGTATCCGTCTGGCGTCGCAGATTGGTGCCGGTCTTGTTGGCGTTATGTATATTCTCGATGAGCCGTCTATTGGTCTGCATCAGCGTGATAACGACCGCCTGCTGAAAACCCTGTTTCACCTGCGCGATCTGGGAAATACCGTACTGGTGGTTGAACACGATGAAGATGCCATCCGCAGCGCCGATCATTTAATTGATATCGGTCCGGGTGCTGGTGTGCATGGTGGCGAAGTGATTGCACAGGGCACGCCGGAGCAGGTGTTTGCTAATCCGAACTCGGTTACCGGACAGTTCTTATCCGGCAAGCGTTCTATCCATGTACCGGAAAAACGTACGCCTTATGATCAGAATAAAGTTCTGCAGTTAAAAGGCGCCCGTGGTAATAACCTGAATAATGTCGACCTGACCATTCCGCTGGGACTGATGACCTGCGTGACCGGCGTATCGGGCTCTGGTAAATCCACTCTGATTAACCGCACATTATTCCCGCTGGCTTCAACAGCGTTAAATGGTGCCACGACCCTGAAAGCGGCTGAGTACGATTCGATCGTTGGCCTGAAGCAGCTGGATAAAGTCGTCGATATTGATCAGAGCCCGATCGGACGGACACCACGTTCCAACCCGGCAACCTATACCGGTATTTTTACCCCGGTACGGGAATTATTTGCCGGTACGCAGGAATCCCGTTCCCGTGGCTATAAAGCCGGACGTTTTTCATTCAACGTGAAAGGTGGCCGCTGTGAAGCCTGTCAGGGTGATGGCGTTATTAAGGTAGAAATGCACTTCCTGGCTGATATCTACGTTCCCTGTGATATCTGTAAAGGCAAGCGCTACAACCGCGAGACGCTGGATATCCGTTATAAAGGTAAAAATATCCACGAAGTGCTGGATATGACGGTTGAAGATGCGCGTGAATTCTTCGACGCTATTCCGGCGGTGGCGCGTAAATTACAGACGCTGATGGATGTTGGCTTGAGTTATATCCGCCTTGGTCAGGCAGCGACAACCTTGTCTGGTGGTGAAGCTCAGCGGGTAAAACTGGCGAAGGAATTATCGAAACGCGATACCGGTAAAACGCTGTATATCCTGGACGAACCAACCACCGGCCTGCACTTCCATGATATTGAACAATTACTGGCGGTATTGCATCGCCTGCGCGATGACGGCAATACCATCGTGGTGATTGAGCATAATCTGGATGTGATTAAAACCGCCGACTGGATTGTTGATCTTGGCCCTGAAGGTGGTTCCAAAGGGGGTTATATTATTGCCGAAGGAACGCCGGAAGAGGTGGTGAAAAATAAAGCTTCACACACCGGTCACTTTCTTAAATCGTTGCTTAAACCGCGGAAAAAATGAGCTCAGAGTTTGTTCAGAAACGCCGGCACTGTGAACAGTGCCGGCGTCCTCTGTCGGTTTGTCTGTGTCCGTACATCCACGTTTTGTCCAGTCCGGTAGAACTGATTATCTGGCAGGATCCTACCGAGGCGCGTCATCCTTTATCAACAGCACCCTTACTGCATAAAAGCATTGCCGGCAGTCGTTTGCTGGTGGCTGATTGTCTGCAACCACAGGATATTTTTGCTGCAGGTGAGCAGAGTACAACCGCGCTGCTGTATCCGTTTACACATAAACCCGCATTGGCAGAAGACGCGCGTATTCACATTCGGCAATTACTGATATTGGATGGAACCTGGCGTAAAGTCCGGCGTTTATTGCACCTGAATCCCTGGCTGAATGATTTACCTCATATCGCTTTAACACCACAGCAACCCAGTGGTTATGCAATACGTGCATCACAGCAACGTGGTGGGTTGTCGACTATTGAAGCCGGTGTCAGTGCATTGCAATGGCTTGATCCGTTGCAGGATTATCAGCCTGTTTTACGGGTATTGAACAGAATGGTCGAAATTCAGAAAGGTTTCGGTCATAAGGGCTGACAGTGCAGCGAATATACCTGGTTTTTATTTTCGGACATAAAAAAAGGCGCCGAAGCGCCTTTTTCAGAGTCTTTAATATCTGAATAAATCAGAATTTAAAGACAACCTTAACCGAGCTATCCACGACAGATGAGTCGACATAGCCAATAAGGTTAGGGTTTTTAGCGACCAGATTTTTGATGTCGGCATCTGAGCCAGATTCTTTTGGCGGAGTACCTTTACCGGTAAAGATCAGTCGCGACCAGTAGGCTTTTAACTGGCTGGAACTTTTGCCCAGCACTTTATCGTTAAAGGCTTCACGGCTGGCAGAACCTTCGTTCTGATCGACGGGAATCGCCTGACTGCCATCGGGAAAGTTCGACGTCTTTCCCAGAAAAACCCGTGAAATGGTATCCTGATCCAGTGCAGAGTTGGCGTTGGAAGCGCTGACAATCACAGCAACTTCGGCATTGGCCAGAGCAGTGACAAAGAACGTCATGGCAATGGCAAGTCGGGAGATCACTTTAAACATATTCATATACTCTCTCCTTAAAATACCAGACTCATACCGACATTGTAGAGCAGGCCGGATTCACCTTTTGCACCATTAACCAGTTCTTCGTCATGCTGTTGAATATCGACTTTAAACGCTGTACTGCTGTCGTAGTCATAACGCATCCCGAGGATAATACTGTTTTCTTTGGACTCTGCATTTTTCTGAACCTGACCGACAACACCAGACTCAAGATCATCTTCTGCAACGGTATAGGTCAGGTGCACTGTTGCATCACCGAAGCGCTGGGCAGCACTGATCAGATAGGCGCTGTCATCGTTGAGTAATGCGGTGGTCTGGTCCAATGCAGTCCATTCAGCAATTACCGCAGTACTGCCGTTATCGTATGACACGGATGCCTGATAGAACTTGGCTTTATCTTCATCGGCAGTGAACTCATCACCGACGCCAGCAAGAGCACCGCCTGCTGCAAGATTATCGAGGGCGCGGCCATTAGGCCCAGCCAAAGCTGCATTTGCATCTAAGGTCAGATCTGCCTGGTGATAACTCAGACGGGCACCGAAGTCACCGGAGTTCAGGCTGAAAACCATACCCGCCGCGCGGCGCAGTTCAATGTGGTAGGTGTCGCCGCTCAGCGTAAAGTCGTCATTGTAGCGACCGGTGTAAGCCTGGATAGAACCGTCCATGCCGCCGATGGCGAAGCGGTGTGTCACATCAACACCACTGATGGATGAAAATGCATCCAGACGATAAACAATTGAAGGCGGACGCACCCAGTTATAGGCGTAGCCTACTTCAAGGAAGTCTGAATAATAGAAAAATGGTGTACGCAGACGACCCATACGGATGTCGGTATTTTCATTGGCTGCGTAAGTAACATATGCCCAGGATGCTTCAGTACTGTAGTTATCGCTGCCGCGGGATATTAACTGGACGGTGGCTGATGTTGTGTCGTTGACCTGCTTGGACATCTGCAGCCCAACCACTGTGCCGACATCGAATGAAACGCCGTCATCGTAACCATCCAGTGAAATATCTTCGGTGGACAGATTGCCGGCGGTTACATTCATGAAGCCATTAATATTTAAATCGTCAGAAAAAGCAGCGGGGCTGCAGGCCAGCAGCACTGCCGCTGCCAGGCCAGATTTGCGAAGAACCATGGATAGTATCCTCTACTGTTGGTTTCACAGATAACCTTAGTAGAGGTCTGGAATAGTTCAAATTGGCAATGTTTTTATTTTCTTTTGTGTTTTGGGGAATAAAAGATCTTCAGGCATTTTCTGTCATTGCGGTGATATGTTTGATCTGCCGCTGAATTAACAATTGGTTCTTTTCGGCCAGACTGTTAAGCCAATAGCTGGCCTGCTCACGTCCGTGTAAATCGGATACCATCGGCCCTTCTTCCCAGGCAATACCTGCATCCTGAGGGATATGGCTGAGCAGCTCCTGACTGACCAGCAGGCGACGTTCTTCACCACTGGTAGCAAGGTGGGAAGCCCAGTGCACTGTATCGCCGATCAGGCTGCACTGGATTTGCTCATCATCACTTAATGGTGCCATCAGTACCGGACCCCAGTGGGCTGCAACGCGGAATTCGACCGGCAGTGTTTTGCTGTCATGATCGCGAAGATGAGCGATCAGGCCGAGGAATAATTGCGCGGCATAAAGGCAGTGCAGGGCTTCATTACCGTGTCCTGATTGCGGGGCGCGTGACATACCGAACAGCATTACAACACCATCTCCCAGATAACGATCCAGCTTGCCGTTATAAAGTTTGGCCGCATGGGACAAAAGCCGGTGATATTGGTTGAGGGTTTTACTCAGTTGCTCAGCACTCAGACGATTCTGCAAAATTTCGAGATCCTGAATCTCAATAAACAACAGGGCGCATTCATGGTAACGCAGCAGCTCACCTGTGGCCGGCGGAGCAGAAATAAAACGTCCCAGCGCTTCCTGCATCGCACGTTGCTGTTGCTCTTTAATAGCAATGTTATTCAGGGTGCTGTGCAGCTGTTTCAGGTCGGACAAAAGCGGTGGTGGTGGCAGGTGCAGCAGGTCTTTGCCTTCCTGCCAGTTAGACAGGCGTTGTTGTAACTGGCGTAAATAATGGAGATAGCGTTCGCTCAGCTGATACACGACAAGAGCTGCCAGCAGTGCTGCCAATGCGCTGGCAATTAATCCGAGGGCAAAATAGCGGCGGGCAGTTTGTTCCGCGCTGCTGAGATTGATGTCGGCGCGCAGTAGCCCAATGGACAGATTATCCTGAGTAACCGGCTGGCTGATCTCAATGCTGTCCGGTGATGGCCGGCCACTTTCGGCGATGACCTGCTGGCTGGCATTGAGTACACGGATGGCATCGATTTCGGGTCCCTTACTCCAGTCGCTCAGGGTAAGGCTGATACTGATGCGGTCCTGACGCAGCAGGCTGGGTGCGAGGGCAACGGTCAGACGCTGTAACTGGCGCTGTGCATCCTGACGCAGCTTTGCAGACAGCTGAGTTTCCAGATGGGTGTATGTCAGGCTGCTGATCAACAGGCCTGTCAGTAAAATCAGAAAGGCTGCGAGTAGGCCGCAAATTTGACTTGTATTCAACTTTTGCCCAATCAGGCTGGCGATCCGCATCACATTACTCAAACAAACGAAGATTTCCTCAACATTGGTGGTATTATATGCGCCGCCTGCAGTAACGCTAGGGCGAAACGGCAATTGTCAGTCCTCTTATTTGAGGACAGCGGATGATCATCCGGCATGCTGTAAACCGAATTTATAATTTTGATGAATGGGGATTCACCATGAGCGACGTGAAACAGTCTCTGCAAGATAAGCTGCAACAACTGGAAAAAGGTCTGTACCTGATGAGCGTTGACCGCGTACGCGCGCTGTCTGTACATGAAACTGTTGAGCTGATCGAAGAGCTGCGTGCGGTTGTTGCTGCTGCCAAAGCTGACGCCGGCAAACTGTAATTGCATCAAACTGATCTGCCTGCAGGTGTAACGTCCGTGACTGAATTGGTTCTAATCCGAGTGACTGGGGCCGATAAGCCCGGGTTAACCTCAAGCATCAGCGCCATTCTGGCGCAATATGATGTCACCATTCTTGATATTGGCCAGGCCGAAATCCACGACACTCTGTCGCTGGGCATCCTGGCCGCCATTCCTTCCCGTGCCGAATCGGCACCGGTATTAAAAGATGTGCTCTTTAAGGCTCACGAGCTGGGCCTGTCTGTCCGTTTTACGCCGGTTACACCGGAAAGCTACGAGCATTGGGTTAATGGTCAGGGCAAGCCGCGTCATATTATTACGCTGCTGGCCCGTGCCATTGAAGCCGATGCTATTGCCCGTATTACGGCGATCGTGGCTGAGCATGGTCTGAATATTGATCAGATTAACCGTCTGTCCGGGCGTGTTCCTCTGGTGCAGACTGAGCAGAACACCCGTGCCTGCGTCGAGTTCTCGGTGCGTGGAGATGCTGAACAAAGCGTGATGCGCGCTCAGTTTCTGCAGGTTGCCAATGAACTGGGCGTGGATATCGCCTTCCAGGAAGACAACGTTTACCGTCGTACCCGTCGTCTGGTTTGCTTCGATATGGATTCAACCCTGATTGAAGCAGAAGTGATTGATGAGCTGGCCCGGGCGGCCGGTGTTGGTGAGCAGGTGGCGGAAATCACCGAGCGCGCCATGCAAGGGGAGCTGGACTTTATCCAGAGCTTCGAACAGCGTGTGGCGCTGCTCAAAGGCCTGAGTGGCGATGTGCTGCAGGGAATTGCCGAACAACTGCCGGTTACCGAAGGCGCTGAACGCCTGATCCGTAATCTGAAAGCGCTGGGTTATAAAACCGCCATTCTGTCGGGTGGTTTTAATTACTTTGGCCGTTATCTGCAGGACAAGCTGGGCATCGACTATGTGTATGCCAACGAGCTGGAAATGGAAGATGGTGTAGTCACCGGCCGGGTGACCGGGCGTGTGGTGGATGGTCAGCGTAAGGCTGAGCTGCTGCGTGAACTGGCTGAGAAAGAAGGCATTCGTCTGGAGCAGACCATTGCGGTGGGGGATGGTGCAAACGATCTGCCGATGCTCAGCATTGCTGGTCTTGGCATTGCTTTCCGCGCCAAACCTCTGGTGCGGGAAAACGCTAAGAATGCAATTTCGACGCTTGGGCTGGATGGTATTCTGTACCTGCTGGGCTATCGCGACCGCGATATTCTTGAGTAAAACACTCTGCAACAGCCACAAAAAAGCCCGGCTCAGTATCATGGTACTTGCCGGGCTTTTTTGTGACTTAGTGATTACTCTTCATTTTCGTCACTGAAGTTGTAGCTCATTGCGCTCTGTGGTGGCTGAACGTAGTAGCCCTGAATAAAGTGAACCCCCAGCTGCCAGAGTGAAGCAACAGAGTTTGCGCTTTCAACCAATGGCACAATGGTGCGTTTTTCTTCTTCGTGCAGACCTTCAAGCAGGGCTTTCAGGTGTTTCTGCGCTTCAGGGTTTTGTCCCAGCTCCTGAGTAAAGGAGCCATCGACTTTAACGTAATCAACCGCCAGGTGTTTCAGGGTCTGCATCGGATTCAGCGCGCAGCCGAAACGGCTGAGTGCCGCCGGAATGCCTTTTTCCATCAGCGAGTGGCTGAATTGCTGAGTTTGTTTCAGCAGACGGCTGGCGTCTTCTTCATTGAACTGGAAGATCACCGAACCTTTTGGCAGCTTGGCGGCGTTGATTGCGACACCAATCCAGCCGGGCAGAGTGTCATCGGCCAGGGATGCGGCTGACAGGTTGATAAACATCCGGGTGTTATGCCCCTTCGCCCGATGTTCACCCAGTAATTTAGTGGTGTGCAGAATGACCCAGCGGTCAATCTTGCGCTTCAGATCATCGCTGATATCAGTGTTGTTCAGGAAATCACCGCCAGACAACTCATCGCCATTCGGATGATGCAGACGCAGTAAGGTTTCATAGTGTTCGGTTTCTTCGCCGCGCAGGCTGATCATCGGCTGGAACAGCAGGCGGAAGCTGTTATTGCGGATGGCGTCAGTCAGCGTTTGCTGCAGGTTGCTGCTCTGTTGCGGCTCGTCCATTTCTTTTGGCAGGAAGAGATGAACGCCATTGCCACGCTCATGACCAGCCTGCTTACGCACATCATCGGATGCGTGATGCGATTGCTGCAGAATATCTTCCGGCCGTGAACTGTTTTCGGTGATCAGTGACAGGCCGATACTGGCGGTCACTGTAACGGTGCGGTTGCCGATATCAATTAAGAGATGCTCAATCTTATCGCGCAGGCGCTCGCCAAACTGCAATGCGGATTCGGCATCGGCGCCCATACGCATGCAGGTGAAAATATCCTCACCAATACGGGCCAGTACGTCTTTCTCATTGATCTGTGCTTTGAGGCAGTTACCAATTTCACTGATCACGGTATCGGCATTGCTGATGCCAATTTCGCTTTTGATTTTGCCGAAATGGTCAATGTTGATATACAGCACTGCACCTTTAGCACCTTTTAATACAGCGCTGTCGACGGCTTCTTCCAGACGGGCATTGAAGTAGGGTTTGTTGTACAAGCCTGTCATCAGATCACGGCTGCTGATTTCTTTCAGTTTGGCTTCCAGCTCGCTGTTATCGGCATTAGTGCGGATAACGACCTGAGTACAGCGTTCATCACCATAAGTGGCCGCAGAGAAGGTCATCAGCATAGGAAAGGTGTGGCCCTTGTCGTTGATGCCGGTGGTTTTCAGTTCCTGACTGCTGCCCTGTTCGGCATGATAGGTTTTCAGAAAGCTTTTAAAGCCGGCCTGACCTGAGCTGTCGACCATATCCATGATCGGCATTCCTTCCAGCTCTTCTACTGATGCGTAGCCGAAAAGCTCGAGATAGGCCTGATTGGCGTATACGTGCATACCATCGTGAATATAGGCCACCGCATCTTTTGAACTCTCGAGCAGATTCTGGCAGCGCTTTTCGGCATCACGGATACGAACTTCCAGTGTCCGCAGTTCACGACGGGTGCGCAAATGGCGTAATTCCCGCTGGATAACCAGCAGCAGCAGATTGCTTTCGTCAATGGGAACCACGGTACAGGCGCCACGTTTGATGGCCGCTTCCATAATCATGGCATCGACATCTTCAGTGATCAGAATGACGGGCAGGTCTTTATTCAGTCGCTTGATCTGCTTCAGCAAATCATCATAACTGATGCCATTAACGTCTGGCTGAGCAACCAGAAGATCCCAGGATTTTTCCTGAAGCTGTTCGTTCAGGTCTGCCAGTGAGGTAATCTGATGCGCCCGGGTGGCGCTGCCGGAATTACGCATCAGACTCACCAGGCTTTCGGCATCATTCTGGGTTTCTGTGAGCAACAGCAGATGCAATGTGTCCCGACTTGTCGACATGCCAACCTCTGGTAAATAAAAAAGCGATTATAGAGCCCGTGAGTAAAAAAAAAATGACCGGGTGTGACAAAACGGTCAGAAGGGCATTTTAAAACGATCAGATGGTGGTATATAGGATCAGAGTTTGTTCCAGATGGAATCAAAGTCATCTTCACCCAGTCCCGGCGTTTGCTGCATCCCTGATGACTGAGCCTGACTGGCTGCACCGGCACTGCGGAACTGAAACTGACTGAAACTGCTGGTTGATGTCAGTCGCTTGGTCAGCTGATAACGACCCTGTAATTCAGGATACATTAATTCGACCTTATTGCCTGTGCGGAAGGGGATGCGCGGCAGAAGCAGTGTTGCAGGCTGAGCAATGGCCTTGATTGCGGGCAACAGCAACGCTCTCATATAGGGACCGTTGCTGCCGGTTTTCTGCAGTAACCGCGCAGCGCCGACCTCGGCTTTTGGGGCTAACAGTTCAACGCCGAGTTGTGTTCCCTGGTCACGCAGGTGACGAATCCAGCGGATCACACCGATGGACCAGTGTTTAACTCCGCGCTCCTGAATGCCTAATAATTCTCCGGCCTGAATACTGGCCGGCACTTCTCCGTTCCAGTGAATACAGTAACCGCCCGGGCTGGTATTAATCAGATCAACCTGATGTGCAGGGTATTTTGTCGTGACTTCGTCACTGCTTTCTTCCTGCGCTTTGTGTTTATTGATGAACTCAATGGCATCAATATTCAGTGCGGTATTTTCGGCAATACGGGCACCGCCGGCATCGAATGCATTAGCCCAGACATCGCCTTCGCTGCTGGCTTTGCCGACATCAACGCTGCGCTCAACCTCGCCTTCCAGAGTCTTGGGTTTAACTGAGGCCAGCATCTTTTCGAAATCCTGCTGACCACCGCTGTAATAGTGGGTTGCAGAAAGTCCGATGCAAATACGCAGCTGGCCTTCAGTCTGTGCCCGGCGGAAGGAGCGCTGCCAGTGGATTCCCCAGGACTGAATGGCGTGGGACAGCAGGTTGTCGCTGAGTTTGCCGGGAACGGTAATCTGATGGGTGCCATTAGGATTGGCTGCCCAGTGTTTTAGTGCTTGTACCAGCTGCGCGGTATTCAGGCTGCGGAACAACGGCTTTTGTGCATCTCGCAGGTGCTGGCGGTACTGTCCCGGACGATCACGGTGCAGGTTA
>NZ_DDCJ01000154.1:17165-24335 GCF_002335285.1 Thalassolituus sp. UBA2009 | reverse complement strand
GCTGAATTGCCAGTACTGGTAGACGGCGGCCATTGCCGGCCACCGCCTTGTGAACTCCAAGCTTCCACCAATCAGCCTATTTGACGACGTACCACACAGGATGAGTTTGAGGTGGCGTATGCGCTCCAGGTGCTGGTTAACCCGCGAATTCAGACCGAGATCAGCAACCCTTACCTGCTGCGCCGCGATGAAATCCATCTTAGCACTCCAGGCTAGGCTGCTCTTGCGCCACAGCGCCGTTCACTAACGTAAACCCGTCCGGCTCACGCTTCTCTACTGGGAGCTTTGGCGTACTGTATCTGGTAGACACGCCTGAAACTGCGGTTGCTGAAGTAGCACGCCACCAGAAAACGTACTGGAATAACGTGCCGGGCCTGAAATTCGACCGGTATGCTTTTGGCGGATTTCGGATGTATAGGTATTCACGATGCTTCCTTGCTTCCTTGCTTGCTTGCTTGCTTGCTTCCTTGCTTCCTTGCTTCCTTGCTGCCGGCGAACCACCCGATCTATGCACCTGCGAGCTATGCAGCCTCTCATGCGCTTGGCCGCGAACTGCACGCCATTGATTCTCAATACCGCTCTGTGCGTAATACTGGTGCGACTTGTTGGGGTCTTTTAACCCCGACCAACGTAACCCGCGTGATTCAGGCTGCGCACTACAAATGATCTGGATTGGCCCCGGCGCTGATGTTTAGGTGTGCAAAATATCCAGCGTCTGATCGAGTACCCATTTCACCGCTAATTTGTACCGGTAGCAAATCGACTAAAAACAATTCACAGGCAAAGAGATTCGAGACAGTCAAACTGAAAGGCTAGAGGAATGGGCTATCTGCTATAGAAAACGCGCAACTTCCTGTCAGGCCAATCAGTATCAGTCACTCAGCATGGTGCTAACGACTTTAGTGCTTTTTGTGATTGCCCATTGATCCCATTTTACTCAACAAATGAGAACGATATTTTAGCGCTTTTTGTGGATAACATTACTATAAGTAATTGATATTGCTGTGATATTTCAAGGTATTGGTTTAGCACTTGTTGTTGTCATCCACGTCCATCGGCACGAGTTCTAATAAATCTGCACATCTTTGATTTATACGCCGGATGCAATCCTGCACCGCTAATCACAAACCTGCCCAGCGTGACGTTCACTTGCAACCCGTTCAAGAATCTGCAGCCTAGCTGAATCTCTGGTCCAGCTGAGTCTCAGGCCCGGCGCCGTTGCCTGAGTATGACGACTCAGGCGTTATCACCACTGATAGTCCGCACCGGCATAAACCTGATGCTGAGTGAAATCGTACAGCTCAAAACGGTCATTCGCTTTACCCGCCATCACTCCGGCATGTAGTCGCCACTGGTTTGTACGCCATTGCAGATCGGCACTGATACGCCAGAGCTCCTGACGGCGGCGAGCAGTTTTTTCTGTACCATCGAGATCAATGATCGTCAGTGAGTCATGGTACAGAGCATGGCGTTTTTCCAGCTGAGCGCGCAGGCTCAGTCCCTGCGCCCAGCTCATTTTTGCGCCGGTAAACACTGAGCGCAGCATGCGGCCGCTATTGGTGAATGATGCCTCCGTGCCTGATTGGCTGGTGTCTTCCAGCTGGTAACCCAGCCAGCCACGCCAATAGTAATTGCCCGATTCCAGACTCAGGCGCAGGCGTTGCTGCAGGCGGTCATCCGTATTGTCGCCAAAACGATACTCATAACCGGCGGAATATAAGGCTGAGAGCTCAGCTCCATATTTCCGATAATTTGAAGATATATCTACAAAAGGTGTTGCGGCATATTGCTGGCGGAATCGACCGGAGCATCAGTCACATTCAGTGACAGGCGGCCGGTATCTGAACCGGAGGAGCTGCTGTTACAACCAGCAACCAATGCAGACGTCACCGCCAGAAACAGTGAATTGCGTAACCAGTTAGTACGAAACATCGGAGTACCTCTTTATATGTTGGCGTGTGTGCAGTAACACGAACCAGGGCGGCAAAGGGTTCCATCTTTTTTTATTTTCTTTTCCAGCAGGCTTTAACCACTACCAAGGGATGATGGAAATCATTAAATATCAATAACTTAAAAATTTTATTTAAAGTGAAATGCATTTCGCATCCTGAGCGTTCAACCCCGTTCGAACGCACTCTGGCCTCCTCCGGCGTTAGCCGTTATGCTTCAGCAACTCTGAATTTCCGATAATTGATAATGCTAAACACCCCTCCCGCTCCACTAATAGACCAGCTCGACTACCTGGGCAATCCACTGAGCAGCGCCCGCCGCATTCTGGCACTGCACCCCGAGCTGCAGCGCATTGATGGTGCCTTTGAAGATCTGGTGCACAGCTTCAGTTTTCTGGTCAGCTATAACGGCAGTACCGCTACCTTCAACAGCTACCGCCGTGAAGTTGAGCGCCTCTTGCAATGGTGCTGGCTGGTGCGCGGTTGTGGTCTGGGCGAGCTTAAGCGGCAGGATCTTGAGGCTTACATCCATTTCTGTCAGTCACCTCCCAAAGCCTGGATTGGCAGTAAGCAGGTGGCGCGTTTTAAAAACCATCAGGGTGAACGGGTCGCCAACCCCGACTGGCGCCCCTTTGTGAATCAGGCGATCAAGGCCGATCCGCAGGCCCGTACGGCTTTTTCACTGTCACAGAAAAGCCTGCAGGCGTTGTTCGCCGTACTCTCAACCTACTTTAATTATCTGCTGCAGGAAGATTACCTGCGCATCAATCCGGTGGCGCTGATTCGCCAGAAGAGCAAGTTTCTGCAACGTCATGCCTATCAGGAGCCGGTGCGGCGCCTGTCGAATCTGCAGTGGGATTTCATTCTGGAAACCGTCGAACAACTGGCGAAAGAAAGCCCGGCCGAGCACGAGCGCTCGCTGTTTGTGATGCGCCTGCTGTTTGGTATGTATCTGCGCATCTCCGAACTGGTAGCCGATGAACGCTCAACACCGGTTATGGGTGATTTTCATACCGATGCCGATGGTAACTGGTGGCTCAGGGTTGTCGGTAAAGGCAACAAGGCGCGCCTGGTAACAGTGTCTGACGACATGCTCGCCGCGCTGCGCCGCTACCGCGAGCATCTGAACCTGCCACGCCTGCCCTATGTCGGCGAGCAGACACCACTGGTGCAACGACTGAAAGGACGCGGCCCGGTGACCAGTACCCGCCAGATCCGCTATCTGGTGCAGTCCTGCTTCGATCAGGCCTTTGAGCGCATGCGCAGTCAGGGGCTGGAAGATGAAGCACAGGAGTTACGCGTGGCCACCGTGCACTGGCTGCGCCACACCGGTATTTCCGAAGACGTAAAATTCCGCCCCAAGGAACACGTTAAGGAAGACGCCGGTCATGCCAGCATGGCCACGACCGACCGTTACATCGACACCGAGCTGCGTGAGCGCCACGCCAGTGCCCGCCATAAAAAGCTGAAGCCGGAGCTGTAACCCCGGCTTCGCCTCTTTAATACCGGAATACACCGCATGAAATGCGGTGCGAAACAGCAGGCTCAGTGCATATACTGACCGCCGTTAGCGGAGATATTGGCACCAGTCACAAAACCCGCCTTTTCATCGGCCAGAAAGCTCACCACGCGGGCGATATCTTCTGGCTCGCCAAAACGTCCGACCGGAATACCCTTACGGATGTCTTCACGGATCTCTTCCGGCACGTCCATGATCATGCTGGTGGCGATATAGCCTGGCGATACTGTATTCACGGTAATACCTTTGCTGGCGACCTCCTGCGCGACGGCCTTGGTAAAGCCGTACATGCCGGCTTTGGCGGCAGAATAGTTAGCCTGACCGAACTGGCCTTTCTCGCCGTTAATGGAAGAGATATTGACGATACGCCCCCACTTTTTCTCCAGCATGTCATTAATTACCAGACGGGTCATATAGAACACCGAGGTCAGGTTGGTCTCAATCACATCGTGCCAGTATTCCGGAGACATTTTACGCAGCGTAGTGTCACGGGTGATGCCACCATTATTGATAAGTACATCGATGGTGCCGAAGTCCTTGCGGATCCCCTCAATGCAGGCTTCACAGGAAGCAAAGTCGCGGATATTGCCGTACGCCAGGGCGATGTCGTACCCCTCTTCTTTCAGCTTATCCTGCCAGGTCTGCGCTTTGTCGTGATTGCCGCCGTGGTAGTAGCCTGCCACCACCTGATAGCCATCGTCATGCAGCTGCTTGCAAATCGCGGTGCCAATGCCGCCGGTTCCGCCGGTTACCAGTGCAATTCGTTTTGTCATGTCCTACTCCTTCAGTTTCATGATGAGACCCCAAGCCTGTGGGGCGCTATAACAGAGATTGCTGAGCCAATATGACACTACGATGACCCTGCCCCATATAGCAGCACCGCCTGCGGAAGCCTCATACTTTGGACTTGGTTCCGTCCTGAGCAAAGCGGTCGAAATTGACACTGGCTCACCCCGCGGATGCCCCGGACATGGAAGTAGGATATACTTCGCGCCCCAAATTTTACCGCCCCGCCTCCCTATGAAGCTCGTAATCAAGCTGTTCCCGGAAATCACCATCAAATCCACCAGTGTGCGCAAGCAGATGACCAAGATTCTGCGCCAAAATCTGCAGAACATGTTCCGTCGCCACGCCATTTCGGTGGACGTACAGAACCGCTGGGACAGCCTGATCGTTCTGGTCAACCGCGATGACGATGCGGCCCGCCGCCAGACCATTCAGATCCTGTCGCACACGCCAGGCATTGCTGCAGCACTGGAAATCACGGAATACACCTTCAGCACGCTGGACGAAGCCTATCAGCGCGTACGCGATGCCTACCGTGAGCGCGTCGCCGGTAAATCCTTTTGTGTGCGCATCAAGCGCGCGGGCCAGCACGATTTCACCTCCCACCAGGCGGAAATCTATATGGGTGGCGGCTTTCTGAAAGAAACCGAGGCACTGCGCGTCGATCTGCACCGCCCGGAAGTGACCGTGCTGGCGGAACTGCGTAACGACAAGGTTCAGGTGGTGCAGCAAACCATCAAAGGCCTAGGCGGCTATCCGCTGGGCAGTCAGGGCGAAGTGCTGAGCCTGATTTCCGGTGGCTTTGACTCCACCGTTGCCAGCTACCTGATGACCCGCCGCGGTCTGAAAACCCACTTTTGCTTCTTTAACCTTGGCGGCAGCGCGCATGAAATCGGCGTGAAGCAGGTTTCCCATTACCTGTGGAGCACCTTTGGTGAAAGCCACCGGGTTAAGTTTGTTACCGTGCCGTTCGAGAAGGTTGTGGCCGAAATTCTGACCAATGTAGATACCGGCCAGATGGGTGTTGTACTCAAGCGTATGATGCTGCGCGCCGCCTCGCGCGTGGCTGAAAACCTGAACCTGCCGGCACTGGTGACCGGCGAAGCCGTGGCTCAGGTCGCCAGCCAGACCATTACCAACCTGGCAGTGATCGATGAAGTGGCCGACCGTATGGTGCTGCGCCCGCTGGCGGCTATGGATAAGCAGGACATCATCGATACCGCCCGTCGTATCGGCACCGAAATGTTCGCGGCCACCATGCCGGAATACTGTGGTGTGATTTCAGTGAACCCGACCACCGTGGGTGATCGCAGCAAAGTGGCCGAAGCTGAAGCCAAATTTGATATGGCAGTACTGGAGCAGGCGCTGGCCGATGCCACCTACCAGCGCATCGACGATGTGCTTAATGGCGCCGAGAGTGGTCTGGAGAATGTCGATATTATTACTACTCCGGGCCTGAATGATGTAATCATCGACATCCGCCACCCGGCGGAAGCGGCTGACGCGCCACTGACGCTGACCAACAACAGCGTGCTGACCATTCCGTTCTTTGATCTCGATAACCGCGTGAACGAACTGACAAAACAACAGCCGGACACCCGCTTCCTGCTCTACTGCCAGAAAGGCACCATGAGTAAGATTCATGCCCATCACCTGATGAGCGAGCAGCGTGGTAACTTTGCGGTGTTTATGGAACCGGGCTTTGTTAAACCAGCCTATAAGGCCGAAGCCGTCGACCACAGCGAAGACTAACGCTCTGCTGTGCGCATAAAAAAGCCGGAGCGGCTGTCGGTACTGAACAGTCACTCCGGCTTTTTTATGACCGGCAGGCTATGCCGGTCATACCCTCAATCCTTAACCTCGCTTCTCACTCCCTGCGATTTACAGGCCCGCGCTGATCTCAAAGCGATAGCCGGTGCCCGGCGCTTCAATAAAGCCACTGTCGATATAGTCCGCGTCCAGCACATTGGTCGCCGCAACGGCCCAGCTCCAGCCATTATTCTGCTGCTTTAAGCCCAGATCCCAGATGCGGTAGCCATTCTGGTCGTAGCGGTCTTCGAATTTATACAGCGAAGTTGCACTCAGCCCCGGCAGCAGCTCATAGGTCAGCGCCAGAACCACCTGGTGTTCAAGCTGTGATTTACTGTAGCGGGCCTTTTCATACTGATTGGTAAAGTCCTGAATCAGGCGGGTATAGCTCAGACTTGCCTTCTGCAGACCGCTTGCCGCCAGCAGGCCGGTGGCATCCAGCTCGGCATCGTAACCTTTGGTGTCAATCGCATCGATATTACGTGCGGTGTAGTAATTAATGGCCGGATCGGCGACTTCGGCCGCGGTCTGGGTGTAATCGATGGCATCTGTGGTGTTGCGCTTAAAGACCGCCAGACGGGTCTGCAGCCCGGCCAGATTCAGACGCGCACCCAGCTCAGCGCTGCGGGTTTCTTCTGCTTTAAGGTCCGGGTTACCCTTGTTGGTGCTTTGATTCAGATACAAATCATTCATGGTCGGCACACGCACGCTTTTGCCTGCATTCAGATACAGCTGCTGACCAGCCGCCAGCGGCAGGGTCAGACCCAGCACCGGCAAGGTATAGCTGTCGCCGCCGTCATAATCGAGATACGACAAACTGCCCGCCAGCTGCACGGCGCCAAAGTCGTACTGACCAAACGCAAAGGCGCTGCCGTATTCACGCTTATGGCGATCACCCAGCGTCGAGGTGCTGTCGATGTCTTCCTGATTAAACTCATAGCCCAGCGCCAGTGATTCATTCAGACGAAAACGCAGGCGGCTCTGCCAGGCGTTGGTCTGATGCACAGAAGGCGCATAATTCAGATAGTAAAATTCATCGTCGTGCTGGCGCCAGTTAACGGCAACATCGACACTGCGCCCGGTGGAATAACGCTGCTCGTGGGTAAG
>NZ_DDCJ01000154.1:16502-17093 GCF_002335285.1 Thalassolituus sp. UBA2009 | reverse complement strand
CTGCCAGGCGTTGGTCTGATGCACGGAAGGCGCATAATTCAGATAGTAAAATTCATCGTCGTGCTGGCGCCAGTTAACGGCAACATCGACACTGGGCCCGGCGGAATAACGCTGCTCGTGGGTAAGGTAAGCGTAGCGCTGAATGGTGTTTTCGTTCGCGCGCTTGTCGGCTCCGGCATAAAAGCCCTGAGCACCAAAGCCCCGGTCCAGATAGCCCAGTCCAAGCACCGTGGTGTGCGCATCGTTCTGATGCACCAGGCGGTAATTACCCTGCTGGCTGATGTAGTCCAGATCAGCACCCTTGATGTAGGTATCGGATTCCTGCTGACTGACCGCTGCAAAGTGGCTCCAGTTGCCCTGGGTTTTGGCCAGGCTCAGCAGACCACGGGCGTAATCTTTGCTGCCGGCTTCAGCTTTTAACAGCGCGCTGCGGCCATTTTCAGAGTCCACCTGCTTGCGTGTAACCAGATTGATCACCCCGGCATTACCGTTCGGGCCATACTGTCCGGCACCCGGGCCGCGGACAATCTCAATGCGTTCAATATCTTCCAGAGTAACCGGCAGATCGAAATTATGATGGCCGGTCTGCGG
>NZ_DDCJ01000154.1:12132-16112 GCF_002335285.1 Thalassolituus sp. UBA2009 | reverse complement strand
TCTGGCTGAATAACTGGCCGGTAACGCGCTGCGCATCCAGCTCGACGGTATCAGCTGCCTGAGACTGACTGGCAAGCATCTGAGCAATCAGTGCCGCCAGAATGGCCGGTTTAAAAGGTGTGCGGTTCATGTTGACCTCATCGGTTGCAATGGCCGGACTGGCCGGTAAAAACAATGGCGCTCAGTGTAGTGATTTTGACTGATCACCCAACAGGAGTGATCAGTCCGGGTTTTCATCTGCTTGTTTTTCAGTCAATCAACTTGTGCTGCCCTGCTCCGGCCGACCAACACTCGACCTGACCTGATGTTGTCAGGCTGTTATTATGGCGGCTGTTTTTATTAGGGCCTGTCGACACTAATTGAATAGGTCCTGCTGAGAGCCAGTTTTTCTCAGAACAAGGAGAGAGACGTGATATTAGCGGGCTAAATGAATGACGAACGACGATGTTCATGGGGGAAACTGGCCTCAGCCCGAAGGGTTATGGCTAAAAATCCCTCATCCTGCGTTGCTGTTCGTTCGCTTAACCCGTTACCAATCTGTCTGGAACAGATTGGCGTGCCAACCCCGAAGGGGTGAGGCACAGGGATGTGCTGAACATCCCACACTCTCAGCGCCTTGTTTGAGATATTTTTAGCCAATAACAGGCCTGTTTAATTAGTGTCGACAGGCCCTAGCGTCAGGATCAGCCATGACCACCATCATCAGTTTCAATATTAACGGCGTACGCGCCCGGCCTCATCAACTGGAAGCCATTCGCGACCAGCTTAATCCGGATGTGCTTGGCCTGCAGGAAACCAAGGTGCAGGACGCCGAATTTCCGCTGGCGGATATTCAGGCACTGGGATTTCATGTCGAGTTTTTTGGCCAGAAAGGTCATTACGGTGTAGCCCTGCTGAGTAAAACCGCCCCCGTCTTTGTGCAGAAAGGCTGGCCATGGGATGACGCCGAAGTGCAGAAACGCATTATTCATGCACGCTACGAAATTGACGGAAAAATCTGGAATGTGCTGAACGGTTATTTCCCACAGGGGGAAAGCCGTGACCACGAAACCAAATTCCCGGCTAAAGAAAAGTTTTACGCCGACCTGCAGCGTTACCTGAGTGAAAACTTCACCCCGGCCGACCGGGTGATCGTGATGGGTGATATGAATATTTCACCGGAAGACACCGACATCGGTATTGGTGAGCCGAACCGTAAGCGCTGGCTTAAAACCGGCAAGTGCAGTTTCCTGCCGGAAGAGCGCGAATGGTATCAGCGCCTGCTCGGCTGGGGTTTGCAGGATACCTATCGCAAACATTATCCGGCCAGCAACGACACCTTCAGCTGGTTTGATTACCGCTCCAAAGGCTTTGATGACGAGCCCAAACGCGGCCTGCGTATCGACCATATTCTGGCAACGCCTGCGGTATACGAAGAATGCACCGCAGCGGGTGTCAGCTACGATATTCGCGCACTGGAAAAACCGTCAGATCACGCACCGATCTGGGCAACCTTTTCCTGAGCAGGCTTTATCTCCGGCAATAAAAAACGGCGCCTTATAAGCGCCGTTTTTTATTTAAATCCGCATGGTCAGATATCAGCCCGGATACTGCTCCAGCGTATCCAGATAATCCAGCCATACGCGGGCGTTGGCTGCAACCGCCGCCAGCGTCAGCGCCTGCTGGAAATAGCGCCGTGCCGCGGCAAAATCTTTCAGTTCATAAGCACAGCTGCCGGCCAGCATAAGTGCCCGGGGTTTATCCCGCTCTGACAGGCCTTTTTTCAGCGCCGCTTCGCTGTCATTCAAAGCTTCCTGATATTGTGCAGCCTGTTGCTGCATCTGTGCCGCACGGTACAGCAGACTGCCGTCGTCCATAAAAGCACTGGCTTCACGCATGGCGATTACGGCTTTATCGCGCTCGCGCCCCTGCTGCCAGGCCGCCGCCAGTAAGCGCCAGTTACGCTCATTTAATTCAACGGTCCCGTCTTTGATATGTGCCTGCAGAATACGTCCGGCGCGCTCAGGGATATTTTCGCTGATCAACAATTGCACCAGCAGCAGAATGCTGTCGGCTTTTTTCAGATAGTGTCCGGCGTATCCCAACTCCAGTGTGCGCAGGGCCAGCTTCGGCTTTTCCAGCAACTGATAAATAGCCGCCAGCTGCTGCCAGTAATCTTCTTTGCCAGGATTTATACGCAGCAGATCGTCCAGCACCATGGCGGTTTTCAGATAGGATTTTTGCTGATAGTGCGCCGCCATCAGCATCTGCAGCCAGTTTTCTTTCGGCTTGTCGCCACGTGCCTGTGTGCGTTCAATGCCCTGCAGCAACCAGGGAATGGAGGCGGCGTAATTTTTTTCCAGCTGATAGGCCGAAGCCAGCGTGATAAAGCTCAGCGGCTGAATCCAGTCGGCATTTTTTTCTTTGTCGCCTTTTCTCTTGCTGCTGTTTTTATCTTTTTCCAGCTGCAGGATCTTTGTCAGCCGTGGTTCAAGCTCAGCGATAGCCGCACTGGTATTTTCTGCTGCCAGATGCAGTTGCGCCAGCGTGGTCGACAGCGCTGATTCCTGCGCCGGAGCCAGCGCACTCAGGCTTAGCGCTTTGCTGTACCAGGTCATGGCTTCAGTGTTTTTTTCCTGCAGCAGATACAGCTGGCCGTGCAACTGATAGCTTAGCGCCAGACCGAATCCGGGCGTTAAATCCTCTTCCAGCTCCAGCAAGGCCTCTTCGGCTTCGCTGTACTGCTGTGCCGCCAGTTGCTCCTGAATAGAATTCAGTTCTTCGTAGGTTGACTGTGACAGGCTGTTATTGGCAGCCAGCAATGCCGGAGACTGCAGACAGAACAACAGACAGAACAACAGCGTAATAAAGGCACGCATCAGGAATCACCCAGCTTAAATTCAATGGTCTGGGTTGCCTGTTGCGCAACCGGCCGGCCATTTTCCATTTTCGGTTTGAATTTGTATTTATACAGTGCACGGATGGCTTCACGTTCAAACACGCCACGCGGCTCAGCTTCGATGATTTCCACATTATCGACTGTGCCTTCGGGGTTGATCGCCAGGCGCGCCGTCACATAGCCTTCGATTTTCTGACGCACTGCTTTTTGTGGATACACGGCATTCATCCGCACCAGCGGAATAACATCGGTATCGCCAAAGCCCATGCCGACCACGGCGTCGCCCAATAGCGAGTTCTGCGCCAGTGATAAATCCGGATTTACATCAGGCATATTAAACGGCAGTTGCTGCATCGGCGTATTTTGCTCGGCCACCGATTCTTTTGGCAGTTGCGGTTTTTTCGGTTTGGGTGGCTCCTGCTTGCGCCGTTCTTTCAGCTGGGTTTTGCTTTCCTGCTTCAGGCGCACAAAGTCGACATAGGTGTTGTCGCGATTATCGCGCTTAAGCTCACCCGGACCAGACACCATCTGATGCATTGCCCAGAACAAGCCGAGACTGACCCCGCAAGCCAGTAATAAAGCAATCGCAAAACGGGGCATCAGTTAGCCGCCTCGGCGGAAATAGATATATTGGTAATTCCGGCCAGGCGTACCTGATCCATCACCTTGACCAGAAGGCCGGTCGGTGAAAATTCGTCAGCCTGAATAATCACAGCCCCTTCCGGGTTTTCTGCTTTCATGCGCTCAATGTTCGGACGTACTGCGCGCACATCAATGGCGCGGCGGTCGATCCAGATTTCACCATTGGCGCGAATCGCCAGCAGAATATTACTGCCCTTTTTCTCTTCGGCGGTCTGCGCACTCGGGCGGCTGACGGTTACGCCGCTTTCTTTAACGAAAGAGGTCGTAACAATAAAAAAGATCAGCATGATAAAGACGATATCCAGCATCGGGGTGATATCGATATCGTTGCCATCGGCTTCACTATCGGTGTGACGACGTGCCATAACAAATAATCCGTAAATTCAGTCGGTCGTTAGCCATTCGGCGAGCTGATGCACGCCGCGCTCACTTAAACGTTTAAAGCGGGTGCGGAAATACA
>NZ_DDCJ01000154.1:0-11879 GCF_002335285.1 Thalassolituus sp. UBA2009 | reverse complement strand
CCCGACGCCATAGCCCGCGCATTACCGGTACCGGTCACCGCCAGCACATCAAACACGCTGACCATACCCGTCACCGTTCCCAGCAAGCCCATCAGCGGACAGATGGCGATCAGAATGCCAACCAGTGACAAATATTGCTGCGCCGCCTGCTTTTGCTGACTGAGCCAGGCCGCGCGGATTTTGCGCGCATTCCAGCTCTGGTGTTCGCTGCGCTGTACCCAGCGTTCGGCAATAGCGTGATTCAGGCGTGGCATCTCGCGGTAGAAAAACCACAGGCGCTCAATGATCAGACTCCAGAGCAGCACGCACAGCACCAGAATGCCGTACAGTACCGGGCCGCCCTGGGCCATAAAGTCCAGCAGCCACTGCATCTCAGTTGCCTTTCGGGTTCTGGCCGGAGCGGTTTTCCAGCGCCTGGGCGATCAGTCCGGCAGACTGTTCATCCAGCAGCTGAATCAGCGCCTTGCTGCGTGATGCCACCCAGTTGTGTGCCAGCAGCAGCGGGATTGCGGCCAACAGACCCAGTACGGTGGTGATCAGTGCCTGAGAAATACCGGACGCCATCAGCTTCGGATCGCCGGTGCCGAAATTGGTGATTGCCTGAAAGGTCGCGATCATGCCGGTTACCGTACCCAGCAGACCCAGCAGCGGCGCGATGCCGGCAAAGAGTTTGATGATGGTCTGGCCACGCTCCAGCGCCGGCAGTTCGCGCAGAACCGCCTCGTCCATTTTGGCTTCCAGTACATCCACATCCAGCGGTTGCGGCAGATTGCGGTAGCTGGCCAGTACACGTCCGAGAGGGTTGTCTTCTGCAGCGCTGTCGATGTTATCCAGCTGCTGACGAACCTTGCGACCAACCGTACCCAGCACGACTAAGCGCCAGCCCGCCAGTGCCAGACCAATCAGGCCCAGGCCGATAATGATGTAGCCAACCAGCGCGCCCTGCTGTACCCGCTCCAGCAGGTCCGGGCTTTCCAGTGACAGGTTCAGCAAGGCGCCACGGCTTGGGTCCAGTGCAAAAGGCGCGACGGCCGCATTGGCGTTCAGCCATTCAGGGATCATATCCGCCGCACCCGGCTGACGGCCCAGCATCTGCAGCTGCTTCAGTTCGGCGTCATAAGCCAGATAACCGCTGTCATCCACGGCATTGAACACACCCAAACGGGTAACGCTGCGCTTCTGTGGCTTGCCATCGGCGCCAATCACCACGCTATCAAAGGAAGATACTGCACCATTGATGGTCATTTCCTGCTGCAGGCTGAACCACAGCGCTTCCAGCTCGGCGATGGTCGGCAATTCTTTGGCTTCCGCCAGCTTGTTCAGATCGGCTTTGCGCTCAGGAATCTCAACCGAGGTCAGGCTGTCGCCCAGCACGGTGTTCAGATCGTTAGCAACCTGACGCACCACGCCAAACATCTCGCCCAGATTCCCCACCCGCAAACGCAGTTCTTCTTCACGTTCGGTCAGTGCCTGCTCGTTATTGTCGAAGCGATCTTTCAGCGAGTCGGCCAGTTGCTGTTCACGTTTCAGTGCGGCGCGAGCCTCGCTCAGCATGCGCTTCTGGGTATTCAGGTCGCTGAGGAATTTGGCTTCACGGGCCTTGTTCTGTGCCGCTTCTTCACGGCTGTAACTGCCGATCTGATTCAGCAGACCCGTCAGTGGATCGCTGTTTTTAGCGGTTTGTTCAGCAGCATCCGCGGCGATTGCCGTAGCGCTGAAGGTGAAGCTCAGAAGCGCCGGCAGTAACACGGAGGACAGGAAAGGTTTCATTATTGTGCCTCCGCCTGATTGTTGATTGAGGTTGTCATAACGGACTCAAGGGAGGCCTGAGTCGGCAGAGGCAAAACCATCAGCTCGGGGGCGGCAATCTGCTGCGCCACTTTGAGTGCTTTGCGCAGGTCGCGCATATAGCCATCATCCAGTGCCAGCCAGTTGCCCTGCCCTTTATGCCAGAGCCAGGCATGCTGGCCGTCATTGCTGATGCGGTACAGCGCCAGACGTCCGACCCGCAGAAAATCGTAAGAAATGTTATCCATCTGGCCACGGTAGGCTTCGATATTGCGGCCGTAATCCACTTCCACCTGATAAGCCTCCAGCACCCGGCGGAATTTTTCTGACACGGTAACGTCGGCACGGGTCAGCAGGTCTTTCAGCAGTGCGATACGGGCACCGCGCTCCTGTGGCAGAAAAGGTGTATCCAGTGCCACGAACTGCTCAAGAGAATCCAGCATGCGGCTCATCAGCGGCAGAATGCCTCGTTCGGTACGCTCAATTTCGGTAATCTGACGCGCGAGCGACTCCAGCTCTTTATCCTGGTTATAAACGATGGCGGCCATCTGACGGTTATAGAGCGCCAGCTGTTCCGTTTCGGCACGCAGCTGACGGTACTCGTTCAGCAGCAGCTGGGTCTGATCATCCAGTTTCTCAACCTTCTGCTGGCTGTTGCGGCCACTGTTGTCGGTAGCACTGATCTGCTGCTGAGCGCTGGTCAGAGTATCTGACTGGCTGTCGGCCCGGGTTCCGGTTTGAGTCCCGGTTTGAGGGGCAGCCTGAGCACTGAGCGTGCAGGCCAGCAAGCATGTGGCGAGGATATACGGGGTTTTCATGACCGGTCGTGTCCCTGTCAATGTGAAGTGATATTTCAAGCGAGAAGTCTAACGGCTTTGTATTAACAAAAACTGAATGCGCCCGGGTATGGCTGCAAACCGGCGGCATTATGCCGCCGGATTAGTCCTCAATCAATAATCATTCGCAATTAAGCCAAGATTATTTGCAACTTTGTCAGTTCCGCGTGGCGCAATAACGGCCTTGCTGCCTGTCTGGTTGTGCAGATATTGCTCAGCAACGCGCTGCACATCTGCCCAGCAGGTGGCCAGAATGCGCTCACGGAATTGCTGACGCAGTGCCCGCGAGCGGCCGCTCTTATCCTGATGGAAGCATTGCTTGGCTTCACCTGCTGGTGAGCCCGGACGATCCATACCACCGATCAGACCCAGCACCGATTGCTCAATCAGGTCGTCACCACTGCTGCGCGCCAGTAACCAGTCGATGGAGGCGGCGAAATCCGCAAAGGTGCCTTCCACCCGCGGATCACGGTAGGAATAAAATTTAAAGCAGCCCAGCGCCGAATCCTGGGTCGCGCCGGCACCGTAAGCACCGCCGCGTTCACGAATAGCGGTGTGCAGGAAGGCATTGCGTAACAGGCCTGCCAGTACCGCTAGCGGTGCAGCATCGGCGTGATCCATGGTCACCGTCGGCAGCGCCCAGGCACAGAAATTCACCTGCGAATCCACCATCCAGTAGGTTGCGGTTTCCGGCATTTCCCAGCTCAGTGCCGCTGCAGGTGCGGCAGCCTGTGGCGTCCAGCAGTTGTGCAGGCTGGCAAGATGCGCGGCCGCGCCCTGCTCGTCATGCACCAGCAGCGCCTCCTGTGGCAAAGCGATCTGCCGGTAAATATCCTGCAGGGCGGCTGACAGGAAACCTGCGCCTTCTTTCTGCGCACGCTGCAGACGTTCTTTCAGGCGTTTTACCTGCGGCAGGCCGCCGAGGTCATTTGACACATTGGCGGCGCGGTTCAGTGGTGCTGCCGCCAGCGACATAGCCAGGCCGTGACCATTACCGGTAATCCCCTGTTCACGGCGTGATTTGGCCTGAGTCAGCAAATCGAGCAGACGATTCTCCTCAGCAAAGGTCGGTGCCTGCCAGGTTTCCTGCATCAGCGCACTGAAATCATCAGCCTTGGCTGCCAGCGCCTTACCGCTCATAACCAGATAGCCTTCCAGCTGGTCGGCATTATCGACCTTGCCTTTCAGGCTGGCATACGCCGACAGGCTGCCAACCAGCGCGGTCTGTTTCTGTTGCTGGTAGAGGTAATCGTTACCACCGGCGCCTACTTCACTCCAGGCCTGGGTAAAGAACGGCAGCCAGCTCAGCTGTTCGGCATTAAACGCAGGCAGGTCTACCAGCAACTGCTGGTAGATCAGACCGTTGGTGCCGGCAACGTATTCGGTGGCCGGCAGACCATCCTGATAGGTGCTACTCGGCGCCACATAACTGACTTGTGGGCGCACATCGGCCAGCGTCACCTGTGGCAGCAGGCCCGGATCATCCTCCTGCTGCTGGCGTTCTTTCAGTGCCTGAGCCTGATCGAGGATTGCTTGTTTCTGCTCAGCAGTCAGACCGGCTTTAATCTCTGCCAGACGCTGCTCTTCCAGGCGTTTCATTTCGTCGTTTACGCCGTTATCCGGGCGCAGGGTAAAGCGCACACGGTGGCGGTTATTGAGCAGCAGACGCTGTACCGCCTCCTGCATAAAGCCTGGCTGACTGGCTTTGGCGCGCAGACGCTCAAGCGCCGGATCAAGGTTCAGCAGGGCTGCCGGATCGCCGTAATGGGTCGCCGCCGGTAACGAGTTAAAAATAAGCTGCAGACCATAAGGGTAATGGTCGCCACCGATTTCACGCTGATGCAGTTCCAGCTGATGCAGCGCGGCATCAATCATGCTCTGCTCCACGCCGTTGTCGGCGACGTTCTGCAGGGTGTCGAGCACCAGCTGCTCCAGCGCCTGGGCGTGTTCCGGCTCACTGCCTTCGATGCCGCACATAAAGCTCATTTCGCGGTTGGAATCTTCCAGCCCGCACAGCGGTGATGGTGAGCCACCCAGATCGGTTTCTTCCAGCGCGCGGCGCAGTGGTGAGGCGCTGTTGTCGAGCAGCACCTGACTGACCAGATGGGCTTCCAGCTGGGCGTCCAGATCGGTTGATTCGCCCAGCAGCCAGCCCAGCACATGATGGGTCTGGGCGCTCAGATCGTCGCTGTCGATGCCGTAACATTGCTCAACCGCCAGTGGCGCGGCGTAGCGTTTTTCCGGTTCAACACGCCATTGTTTGTCCTGACGCTCAAAGCGGCTCAACGCCTGGGTTTCAAGGGTTTCGTGCAGCTCACTCACGTCCAGATTACCGAAGGTCATAAAGATGGCATTCGATGGGTGGTAGTGGGTTTTGTAGAAGCTGACCAGTTGCTCATAGGTCAGATCGGTGATTTCTGCCGGCTCACCACCACTGTTGTAGTGATAGGTGGTGGTCGGGAACAGGTAGCTGCTGATGCCCTGCCATAACTGGCTGACCGTGGACGACATCGCCCCTTTCATCTCGTTAAACACTACGCCTTTGTATTCCAGCGGCGAGTCGGCGTTGCCTTCTTCGCTGAATTCAATGCGGTGACCTTCCTGAGCAAAATCCAGCTCGTGCAGACGCGAGAAAAACACTGCATCCAGATACACATCGAGCAGGTTTTTAAAGTCTTTGTCGTTTTGTGAGGCAAAAGGATACGCGGTCCAGTCACTGCTGGTCATGGCGTTCATAAAGGTATTAAGCGAGCGGCGCGTCATCATAAAGAACGGATCGCGCACCGGATATTTCTCGCTGCCGCACAATGCGGTGTGCTCCAGAATGTGCGCTACGCCGGTGGAGTCGTGGGGCATGGTGCGCAGGGCGACCATAAAGGCTTTTTCATCGTAGTCGGTAGCCAGATGATAATGCACTGCGCCGGTGGTGATGTGCTCGTAATGAAGAATATCGATATTCAGCGATTCAACGCGGGTGCTGCCGAGATGACGAAAAGCGTTTGATGATGACATACAGCTCTCTGCTTATCCTGATGTGTAAACTCAGGTATGTTAACAGGTGTCTGACAGGCACAGAACCTCAGCCGTACAACCGCGTTGCACCAGCCTGTTCTTTCTGTGCACTAATGCCCTATGTAATGAAACCGCAGGAGCCCTATGAATACCGAAGCGCGCTGGGACGATGAATTCCCGGTCAATCACGAGTGTCTGTATCTGAATCACGCTGCCGTTGCGCCCTGGCCAGAGCGCGCGCGCGTGGCGGTCAGCGAATTTGCTGCCGAGAATACCGCCCTCGGCGCCAGCCGCTATCCACAATGGAGCTCGATGGAAGCTGGCCTCAAACGCAACCTGGAAGCCCTGATCGACGCCCCGAAAGGCTCGGTCGCTCTGGTTAAAAATACCTCAGAAGCGTTGTCTTTTGTGGCTGCCGGGCTCGACTGGCAGCCGGGTGACATGGTGGTGATCAGCGATCAGGAATTCCCGTCCAACCGCATCGTCTGGGAAGCGCTGGCACATAAAGGGGTGCAGGTTGTGGAAGTCGCACTGCCCTGGGATGACCCGGAATCCCTGCTGCTGGAAGCCTTAGAGCAGAAGCCACGATTGTTGTCGGTCAGTGCAGTGCAGTACGCCACCGGCCTGACGCTGGATCTGGTCCGGCTGGGCGAAGCCTGTCGGGCGGCGGGCACTCTGTTCTGTGTTGATGCTATTCAGGCGGTGGGCGCCCTGCCGTTTTCGGTTCAGGCGATTCAGGCCGATTTTGCTATGGCTGACGGCCATAAATGGCTGCTTGGCCCGGAAGGTCTGGGGTTTTTCTATGTACGGCCACAGATTATGGATCAGCTGAGCCTGTCCGAATTCGGCTGGCATATGGTTGAGGATATGGGTAACTACGACCGTAAAGACTGGCAACCCGCCGCCGATGCGCGGCGTTTTGAGTGCGGCAGCCCCAATATACTGGCCGCTACTGCCCTGAAAGCCAGCACCGATTTGCTGCTCGAAGTCGGCATGGATCAGGTCGCTACCCGCGTGGTAACCAACGTGCTGTACCTGAAGGAATTACTGGACGACAAGGGTGCCACCTTTATCAATCCACTGTTGCATCAGCGTCCGTCGGGCATTCTGACCTTCCACTTTATGGGTAAAGACAGCACACAGCTGTACAAACTGCTGATGCAGGCTGGGGTGATTTGCGCTAATCGCGGCGGCGGTATCCGCTTCTCGCCACACTTTCATACCACTCAGGAAGTGATGGAAGACGCCGTAGATGCCGTGGAGTGTTTGCTTGAAGCGCTCTGAGCGCAGCTTGCGGGCATAAAAAAGAGCGCATCTGCGCTCTTTTTTCTTTCCGGTGTTCGCTACAGCATGGCTGCCGCTTACATCGTATGGGTTATGCGATCCGACTTCAGGGCACCAGCCAGATAGGTTTCGATCTTGTCGCGGGCCATGCTTTCGTCGCCGGTAAACTGCACGCCGATGCCGGCCACTTTGTTACCCTGAGCACCCTTTGGCGTAACCCAGATAACCTTACCGGCCACCGGGATTTTTTCCGCCTCGTCCATCAGCTTCAGCAGCATGAAGACTTCATCGCCCAGCTGATACTGCTTGTTGGTCGGAATAAACAAACCGCCTTCTTTGATAAACGGCATATAGGCGGCGTAAAGAACCGATTTATCTTTAATGGTCAGCGACAAAATGCCGCTGCGGGCACCTAAATTGGCGGTCATGCATGCTCCCCGCGATGACTGTCCTGAACGATCTGCTGCCAATCCAGCAACAGGGATTCAAGCAGCAACTGCTTATTATAGTTACCGCCACCGGACAGCAACTGCCCGAGTACGGCCTGAACTTTATGCTGCAAGGTTATCAGCTTTGCCGGATTCAGGGTAGCGCACGGCAGCAACTGAAAAACCTGATCGGTAAACACCAGCTGCTCCGGACCGACACCCAGCTTCGCTTTAAGACAATCAGACAAAATTGAATAAAACCAGGAGGTTACGTCCTGAAACTCAAGTTTATTCCAACCTTCCGCCGCGGCCTGCAGCGGAATTTGCCCCTGACTCCACTGGCGCAGCAGCTCAAACCACTTCTGCTGCTGACTGCTTTGCTCACGCGTCAGCCAGTCCAGCGCTTTCAGCGGCGCCTGATGATTCATGCGCAACGCCTGTTCTGCCACCTCGGCGCTGAAGCCTTGCTGCTGCAGCCAGCTCAGGGCTTCGGCCTGCCCCGGCGGACTGAGCTGCAGGCGCTGGCAGCGGCTGCGGATGGTCGGCAACACCGAGCCGAAACGCTCGGTTTCCAGCAACAGAAAGCTCTCACCCGGCGGCTCTTCCAGAGTTTTCAGTAAGGCGTTGGCGGCATTGGTGTTCATCACTTCCACCGGACGCAGGCTGACCACCTGGCAGCGGCTGATCTGCGGTGTCTGGGCGAGAAAATCATTCACCTTACGGATCGCATCAATACGGATCTGGCGACTACCATCTTCCGGCTGACACAGCATAAAATCGGGATGCGTCCCTGCCGCCCAGAGCTGACAACTGTGGCACTGGCCACAGGGTTCAGCCTCATCGCGCAGACATAACAGCCATTGTGCCACATGCAGTCCCAGCTGATGCTTGCCAATACCCTCAAGGCCGGTCAGCAGCAGCGCGTGGGGCAGCCCTCCGCTTTGCTGACGGCGCACCAGTTCATGCCAGACACTCTGATGCCAGGGCTGCACACTCATGCCTCACCTCTCATTGCATTCCGCCCGATGGCAGCAAACTTTGCAAAACCTGTTCGATCTGCTGCTGTACCTGTGCCAGCGGCTGTGCGGCATCGATACGGCGGAAGCGTTCATGCTGAGAGGCCAGCCAGTCAAAGCCCTGCTGGACCCGCTCAAAGAAATCCAGCTGCTCCTGCTCAAAACGATCAACCGCTTCGCCGGCCTGATCGGCACGGCCACGGGCACGACCCATGCCGACCGCTAATGGCGCTTCCAGCAGTAAGGTGCAGTCCGGTTCCAGCCCCTGCTGCACCAGTGCTTTCAGCTGTTCAATCTGTGCCAGTGGCAGCTGGCGGCCAAAGCCCTGATAGGCGATGGTGGAGTCGGTAAAACGATCACACAACACCCAGGCACCGCGCGCCAGTGCCGGTTGAATGAATGCCTGCAGGTGCTGGGCACGGGCAGCAAACACCAGCAGCAGTTCGGTCAGAGGCTGCATGATTTCAGTGTGATGAGCCTTAAGAAGGCGCTCGCGGATGGTTTCGGCAATTTCAGTGCCGCCCGGTTCACGGGTAACGACCACTTCAATGCCGCGGGCGTGAAGCCACTCAGCACAGAAGGCGATATTGGTGGATTTACCCACACCTTCTCCGCCTTCAAAGGTAATAAACAAGCCCTGTTGCGGCTTTGTCATACGGGATGTTCCTGCTCAGGATTCTGACGCGGCGGCTTCAGCCGGCGCCGATCGGTAATCTTTTTTACGGCGGAAAATCTGGTATTTCCGCACCGCTTTATTGTGTTCTTCCAATGTTGCCGAAAACTGATGACTGCCGTCGCCGCGGGCAACAAAGTACAGCTCATCGCCATCAGCGGGATTCAGCGCCGCATCGAGCGCGGCACGCCCGGCCAGCGCAATCGGCGTTGGCGGCAGGCCTTTCTGGCGGTAGGTATTGTACGGATTTGTCCGGTCCTGCAGATGTTTTTTGCGCAGATTGCCATCAAATTGTGGCCCCAGGCCATAAATAACCGTCGGATCGGTCTCCAGGCGCATATTTTGTTGCAGGCGGCGCACAAAAACGCCGGCAATCACCGGGCGTTCAGCCACTACGCCGGTTTCTTTCTCCACAATCGACGCCATGATCAGTGCTTCATAAGGGCTTTTGTACGGCACGTCCGCCGCACGGGCCTCCCACGCAGCAGCCAGTTGCTCACGCATACGCTGGTAGGCCTGACGGATCACCGACGAAACCCCTTCACCGCTGTGATACACGTAGGTATCCGGATACAGCCAGCCTTCCGGGTTGCCCTGCAGGCCAAGCATTTCGCCAACCCGTTCCGGTGTCAGCGGGTTCAGATCCTGAGTCAGACGCGGCGCCTCGGCCAGCGCCGTCAGCGCTTCACGCAACTGCAGCCCTTCAATCAGGCTGACGCGATAAGTTACCGGTGTCGCATTGGCGAGAAAGTTCAGTAATTCAGTGCCACTGAGCGCTGCCGGCACATCGTATTCGCCGACGCGCAACACCCGCTCCTGACCGGTCAGTCGCGCCTGAAGTCGCAACAACAGCGCCGATGGCAACCAGCCGTCGGCCTGCCAGCGGCGACTGAGGCTGCTGATGGTGTCACCACTGACTACTTCAATACGGACAGGTTGCTCGTTACTGGTTGGCAGCTGCCAGAAGGCCAATACGGTGGCACTCAGTAACAGGAAAACAAGGGAGGACAAAGCCAGCAGGCGTTTGCTCAGTGTCATGCGTAAAGATTCTCCAGATCCTTCTGCAGCGTTGCGATCTGATGCTGCGCTGCCGGGTGTTCGAATTGCCGCCCGTCTATGCGGCTGACCATAACAATCCCCTGCAGCGTATTGCAGAAGAAGACGGCATCAGCGGCCAGCAGGCGTTCGCGTCCAAAAGGGGTAATGATGACATTCTGATGCGTCAACAGCCAGCGCCGCACAACGCCATTCACTCCGCTGCTACTGAGATCCGGGGTTACCAGTTGTCCATTTTCCAGCAGAAACAGATTGCTCATACAGCCTTCAATCACCTGCCCCTGCGCATCCAGCATCACCGCTTCCTGCCAGTCGGGCTCAAAGCGCTGGCGCGCCAATACCTGTTCTAAGCGGTTCAGATGTTTGAAACCCGCCAGTGCCGGCTGAATCGCCAGCCGGATATCGCTGAATCCGGCCACCATGCCCTGCGGCAGACGGAGATAGCCCCAGTCAGGCGGCGTAAATTCCTGCCACTGTAACAGTAGTTCCGGCTCTGCCGGCGGCGCATAGCCACGCGGGCCGGCGCCGCGACTGATCAGCAGCTTACCGGCCAGCAGCGGGCTTTGCGGGCGCTGAGCCAGAGCCTGTTCGATTTGCTGAAAGCTGTCGATCGGGAAATCCAGTGCACATAAGCCCTGCAGCAGACGCTGTTTATGGTATGGCCATAATGGAATGCTGCCATCGGGTGCAAAACGAATGGTTTCAAACAGACCATCGCCGTAGTGCAGCGCGCGGTCATTGGACGGCCAATGGCTCTGAGCTTGGCTATGACCCTGCCCCCGCCACTGACCGTTAACCCAAACGTATGCAGTGCTGACTTCAGACATCATAACGACGGAACAGCAGGCTGCCGTTGGTACCACCGAAACCAAAGGAGTTGGAAACAGCAGCACGGATATCCATTTTACGCGCTTTATGCGGAACGTAATCCAGATCGCATCCTTCGGCAGGATGATCAAGATTAATGGTTGGCGGCGCGATGCCATCGCGTACCGCCAACACTGTAATCAGAGCTTCCAGAGCGCCGGCAGCCCCCAGCAGGTGGCCGGTCATGGACTTGGTCGAAGAGACAGCCAGGCGGCTGACATAATCACCAAACAAATCCTTAATCGCCTGGGTCTCGGCAATATCGCCAATCAGTGTCGAGGTGCCGTGAGCATTGATGTAATCAATATCCTGCGGCTGCAGACCGGCATCGTTAAGCGCATTGGCCATCGCCATGCGCGCGCCCTCGCCATTTTCCGGCGGACTGGTGATGTGATGGGCATCATCACTCATGCCCAGACCACTGAGTTCGGCATAAATAGTCGCGCCACGGGCCTGAGCATGTTCAAGAGATTCCAGTACCAGTACAGCCGCGCCATCGCCCAGCACAAAACCATCACGGTCTTTATCCCAGGGGCGGCTGGCTTTTTCCGGTTCATCGTTGCGGGTACTCATGGCGCGGGCCGCGGCAAAACCGGCGACACCAAGAGGCGACGATGCCATCTCGGACCCGCCGGCAATCATCACATCCGCATCGCCGTAAGCGATGGTACGGGCGGCATAACCAATATTATGAGTACCTGTGGTGCAGGCGGTGGTAATAGCAAAGTTAGGGCCGCGGAGTTTGTGGCGGATAGCAATATTGCCGGACGCCATATTAATCACGGCAGCAGGCACAAGAAACGGTGATACCCGGCGCGGGCCACTGCTCTGTAATTGCTGGTAATTCTGTTCAATAGTCGTGATGCCGCCGATGCCTGAGCCAACAGCCACACCAACACGGTCACGGTTTAACGATTCG
>NZ_DDCJ01000110.1:1573-20417 GCF_002335285.1 Thalassolituus sp. UBA2009 | reverse complement strand
TGCGCATCGACGTTGTAGGTTTTTACCAGAGCAGTATAGGGAAATGACTCGAAGCTTAAGTATCCTTCTTCTCCTGATTTTCCTGCCTTCTGCCCCTCAAGGATACGGGCGGCAGTCAATGTTGACACACCCATACCATCGCCAACAAAAAGAATTACATTTTTGGCATTCGGACTTTTCTGTGCAGCTTCTAACCGCTGGTTCAGGCGAGCCTGCGCATCTTTATACCAGGCATTTTCAAGCTGACTGTTGTTTAACGGTGCGGCTTCCGCAGTCGCCGAAAGGCTCAGCAGAAGAGCCACCGGCAGTTTAAGACGTTCCAGTTTCATAGTGTGCTCCCGATTATTAATGACAGCCGGCTTATATTTAAGAAACCACCAGAATCCGGAAAGAAATGGAATTCAGCGACATCTTAAGTCCAGACAAAGACAGCATTTCACTGCTCTTATTATTTGCCCGGTTCAATACTCCGGTTTTAAAAGCGCAATCAAAGTAACTATGAGAAATGACAATAGGATGACACTCAAAAAAAACGCTGTACAAAGCCGATAACGACTTTGGATTACGGCATACTCTGGTTTTCAGGCAATAAAAAAGGAGCCGAAGCTCCTTTTTTATTCATCGCGGTTTAACGCTTACCCGTCTTTGGTCAGGCTTCGGTCGCGTTAATTTTAGCGTACCAGGTTTGCGGCCCGGTTTTATGCACCGACTCGCCTTTAGTGTCCACGGCCACGGTGACCGGCATATCTTCGACTTCAAATTCGTAGATAGCTTCCATGCCCAGGTCATCAAAGCCGACGACTTTCGCGCTCTTGATTGCCTGAGATACCAGATAAGCTGCGCCACCAACGGCCATCAGATACACCGCTTCGTTATCTTTAATGGCTTCGATGGCAATGTCGCCACGCTCAGATTTGCCGATCATACCCAGCAGACCGGTTTTTTCCAGCACGGTACGGGTGAACTTATCCATACGGGTGGCGGTCGTCGGGCCAGCCGGACCAACCACTTCTTCGCGTACCGGATCAACCGGGCCCACGTAATAGATAAAGCGGCCTTTCAGATCGACCGGCAGCTCTTCACCTTTAGCGATCATATCGACCATACGCTTATGCGCCGCATCACGGCCGGTCAGCATCTTGCCGGACAGCAATACGGTTTCACCGGTTTTCCAGTCTTTTACGTCTTCCGGAGTGATGGTGTCCAGATTCACACGGCGTACAGAGTCACCCACTTCCCAGGTGATCTGTGGCCAGTCTTCCACTTTCGGCGCTTTGAGAACTGCCGGGCCGGAACCATCCAGCACAAAGTGAGTGTGACGGGTTGCTGCACAGTTAGGAATGATCGCCACCGGCTTGTTTGCCGCGTGAGTCGGGTAATCAGCCACTTTGATGTCCAGTACCGTGGTCAGACCACCCAGACCCTGTGCACCAATGCCCAGTTTGTTCACTTTTTCGAACAGTTCCAGACGCAGTTCTTCGGCGCGGTTCTGTGCACCACGGGCCTGCAGCTCCTGAATATTGATTGGCTCCAGCAGTGCTTCTTTGGCCAGCATCATGGCTTTTTCGGCGGTACCACCGATACCAATACCCAGCATACCCGGCGGACACCAGCCAGCACCCATTTTAGGTACCTGTTCCAGTACCCAATCAACGATGGAGTCAGACGGGTTCAGCATGGCGAACTTGGATTTGGCTTCGGAGCCACCGCCCTTCGCAGCCACATGCACGTCCACGGTGTTACCCGGAACCAATTTCATATGGATGATGGCCGGTGTGTTGTCTTTGGTGTTGGCACGTTTGCCATCCGGATCAGCCAGAACAGAGGCGCGCAACACGTTGTCAGGATGGGTGTAAGCACGGCGTACGCCTTCGTTACACATATCTTCAACGCTCATATCGCCTTCGAATTTCACGTCCATACCAATGGTCAGGAATACGGTAACAATACCGGTGTCCTGACAGATCGGACGGTGGCCCATGGCACACATACGGGAGTTGATCAGAATCTGCGCCATGGCGTCTTTCGCAGCCTTGGACTCTTCGCGCTCATAGGCCGCATGCACGGCATCAATGAAGTCTTTCGGGTGATAGTACGAGATGTACTGCAGTGCATCAGCGACGCTCTGGATCAGGTCTTCTTGCTTGATCACAGTCATGACGGGTTCTCTCTCATAGGCTCGCGGGTGTAAAAACGCCCACGTCGGTGGGCGTTACAGTCGGCCTATTGTACCCCAACTACTGCCGGTCTAGAACGGCCACCATTCCTCGGCTTTAGTTCTAGGCTTGGCTTTGGCGCCGGATTCATCGACGGCACCGTCATCATCAGCGGAAGAACCATCGAAAACCTTATCGGCCATTTCTTCTTCTGCCACCGGACGCGGCTTCAGACGATCACGACCATGGTGAATCATTTTGGTTACCGGCAACTCTGACAGGGCAATACTTGGCGCCACCAGCTGTAAAGGACCATCCCCGAGAGGGATATCTTCCAGATCCGGCTTCAGCGCTGGCGGGTCAATTTCGGAATAGCGCAGGTAATACACTTTGCCTGGCTTAACATCGAGCCTGAGCTGCGCCACGCGTTTGATAACAAACTCACCAACCCCTTCCAAGCCCAACAGGCCACGGCGAATAATAATATCGTACTCACCTGGCTCCATTTCATACCAGGTGTAACCGCCGCCCTTGATATTGAACAGACGCTCACCGTCAACATTGAAACTTGGGGTTTCCAGCTCATCCATCGACCATTGGGTCGCCGGGCGGTAAACATAGATCAGGGCCGTATTTTCGTAATCCCAACGGTAACCAACGGCTTTGAAATTCTGGCCATCCGGTTCGGAGACATACGAGCCGAAGCTGTCGCCGACGGATTGATGGATGGTGCATCCGCCCAGCAGCAATGAAAGCAGCACAGAAGAAAGACCAAGTGACACGATTCTTATCATTATTATTTTCCTGCCCGTGTTGGGTAAAAGCAGTACCTGACGACATACGGCGCCCACTCTGCGATGCTGTCTGCCGGAGCCTCGTGCCCGACAAAATTTACACCACAAAACCGGCTGGCCAGTGTACATAAAAAACTCAGCTTGCTATGATGACATAATTACAAAAAATAACAAAAACAAAAGGGGTCAACTCATGGAAAGATCCTGTTACATCACCGCCTGTATTCTGCTGACACTGACTGCTGCCCACACACAGGCTGCACCAGTGAATGAATCCTATTATTCCACGGACCTGGAAGATGCGGTCGCAGATGCCAAGCGCAATCCGGTTAACAGCGAGTATGTTGGCCGCTCCTGGTATAACCGCACCACATCAAAAAGCTTCCCTCTGCCTAAATTACTCAACACCGAAATGGATGCTGAAGTGGTTGAAGGTGCGATGGGTCCGACCGCTGCAGGTGAAGCGGCCGCGCTGGAAGCTCAGCAACCTGTGCGCGATATCGCTCAGGGACGCAAAAGTAAGCAGGAAACCCTGGCCGAAGCCAAGAAAAAGCAGGACAAGCCTGACGATGAGACCGTCGTTGAACGCTCTCAGGAAATCTACGTACGCGAAGCCCGCTCAGAAAACAGCCGTGTCACAGACATCCGCGCAACCGTGACCATCAAGGCCAGTTACAAGCCCTGAGCGTAACGGAGGTGATCATGAAAACAGTGATGACGGGCCTGTCAGGTATTCTTGCTGCCACGCTGAGTTTCTGCGCGGCGGCGGTTAATCCTCATGACGAGTACTACTCAAACGATATATTCACCGCCATCGAAGAAGCCAGGCAGCGCACCCACCATTACGATTACAGTCACGCACAGCGCTATAACCGCTCAACCTCGCAAAGCATTCAGTTTTCACGACTGCTGAATAAGGAGATGGCGCAAACGATTGTCAAAACCCCTGACAGCATTGACGTCGATCCGCATACCCAGAACACTGACAATCTGGACAGCGAAACACTGACTGCCCGCGACAGCGAGAAGATGCCGGCAATAGAAACCGCTCCCCTGTCCCTGCCAACCAACGTCAGCACCGGCGCCGCATCGGTGACCATTACCGTCCGTTAAACGCTGGCTTGCGCGGCCATCAGAGACGCACGGATCTTTCCCCGCAAAGGCACTGCAAGCTGCAGCAAAATACGGTCACGTAACCACAATGCTCTGACATCATCGGCTAACAGCGGCAGCAGCTCATCCTGACAGGCCAGTACATCCTCCAGCGCATCCAGAGCCGCCAGAGAATAATCCTTTGGCCGGGCAGAGAAGATATCTGCCAACCGCCCCGCCGCAGCGACCAGCGAATGCGTATTGTCAGCGTCGGCATTAGCCATTAGCCAACCACTGAATGCCAGTGCCACGTGCACATCTTCCCAGTAACGGAAGGGCTTGTTCAGCTGCTGATGGGCATGAAGGCAACGATAAGCAGAGGTAACAGTTACATTACTGAAGTGCACCGGCGTATGGGGAACATCCGGCAGAAAGGGCTGTTCTTTACGCGCCTCCAGAGGTTCAACCCCTGCGGCATCCGCCGTTACCTGCACACACACCAGATCGTCATCGCAGACAGCAACCACATACAACAGGTCGAGTCCACGGCGGGCCAGCATGACATGGGATTTTTCGCCATTCAGGCAGGAAGTTCGCTCATCAAAACGGGTCTGCATCTGCCGCAAAGAACGTAACCCGGCTTCTGAAATACAGAATGCCGCCCAGGCGTCGGCTGCAAGTTGTGGATCGAGCTGGCGCATTGCCGCCTGATAACCACAGAAAAATGCCGTTCCCGGCGTAGCCGCACGCTGACCATGCTGCCAGGCGACTTCAACGGATGTCAGGGTACGAAAAGAAGTGGCAAGTTCACGACGCAGCAGCGCCGCATCCTGCTCAAGAGACAGACGTGGTGCCGTGGCACCACGCTGACATAAAGCGGACAGCGACATTACTGTGCGCTGCCACCCAGGGCGTTCTGGATACGATCCAGACGGATCTGAATATCCTCAATTTCCAGCTTCATATCGGCCAGGTTACCGCCAGCACCACTCTGACGCATCTTGGTCATTGCCGCTTCCAGAGACTGAATGGACTCAGTGTTCTGCGCCACCCGCAGCTCGGTTTCAGCCGGCATTGCCAGAACCTGAGCTTCGACCTTGGCAATCTTCTTCTTCATCTCGGCGAGACTGGCATCCAGTTTTTTCTGCAACGCAGCATCGTTTGCCGCCAGAGCTTTCTGCTGTTTGTCATTACTGGCTTTCAGCTCTTTATCCAGACCGGCCAGCGATCCTTTTAACGCCGTAATGGCTTTTTCATTGCTGGCGATATCAGCCTTATTGCGCTTATTCGCCACATCCCACAGCTTACGGATTTCGGCATCGTGCTCTTTGATAATCACTTTCAGAGCATCCAGCGACAGGTTGGCATTTTCACCAGTAACCGACAGCTTTTCATTCAGCACATTAATATTGGCAGCCTGACTTTTCAGCAGGGTTTCAGCGTTGGCAAACTGTCCCTGCAGAGTCTGCAGCTGCATAAACAGAAAGCCTGCCAGCCCTCCCATTCCCAGAGCGACCACCAATGCCACAACAGCCAGCGTCTGTTTCTGCGCCGGAGCTGCTGCAAGCGCTGCTGCCGATGGGCCTGCTTTTGCTGCTGCAGCACGCTGAGCGGCAATACGGCGGGCCTGCAATTGTTTCTGGCGCAGAGCAATATCTTCCTGCGATGGCTTCATATCCGGCACCAGCGGTTCTTTTTCTTTATCCATTTTTTTGCCCCCACGAAAACGTCGTCATTATTATTGCGCCCAGTATAACGGCATCTGCCGTCAGTATAAATTCTGAACGCTGTTATTCTGTTCTGGCTGTCATACGCCTTGCCAAAGGCTTATAGCATGTAACAGAGACAGTCTGTTCAATACCCCTACAAACCGCATGAATAGCACCCCAAATACAGTGGTGCTATGATTCGGGCTCTAAAGAAGTTCTGCCGGTTTAGCATTGTAATGGCCGATCCTTACAGAGCTTTGATAATCCCGCAAGATATGCAACCCGACTCAGTAATGAATGGAGAGACACCATGGCATTTGAATTACCTGCCCTGCCGTACGCAAAAGACGCACTGGAACCGCACATTTCTGCCGAAACCCTGGATTTCCACCACGGTAAGCACCACAACACCTACGTGGTTAAGCTGAATGGTCTGATCGGTGGCACTGAGTTTGAAGGCAAAACTCTGGAAGAAATCATCAAAACCTCTTCCGGTGGCGTATTCAACAACGCAGCCCAGATCTGGAACCACACTTTCTACTGGAACAGCCTGAGCCCTAACGGCGGTGGCGAGCCTACTGGCGCAGTAGCAGATGCTATCAACGCAGCATTCGGTTCTTTTGCTAATTTCCAGGCCAAGTTCAACGATATGGCTGTTAACAACTTCGGTTCAAGCTGGACCTGGCTGGTGAAAAAAGCTGACGGTACTCTGGATATTGTTAACACTTCCAACGCCGCCACTCCGATCACTGAAGGTCTGACTCCACTGATCACTGTTGACCTGTGGGAACACGCTTACTACATCGATTACCGCAATGTACGTCCTGATTACCTGAAAGGTTTCTGGGCTCTGGTTAACTGGGAATTCGCCAACGCGAACTTCGCTGCTTAATCGGCCTTTGTGGTAAAAAGAAAACCGGGTTTTTACCCGGTTTTTTTATATCCGCATATCTGTGAAAACGGTAAAACTATGAAGCTACTGCTCGCCTCCGGTTCACCCTACCGCCGCGAATTACTGACCCGCTTACGTATTCCTTTTGACTGCGCCAGCCCGGATATTGACGAAACACCATCAACAAACGAATCGCCGCAGGATTACGTCGCCCGTCTGGCGTACGAAAAAGCCCGGGCACTGGCCGCACAATATCCGCAGCACTGGATTATTGGCAGTGATCAGACCTGCGTATTGAATAACCAGATCTGCGGCAAGCCCGGCAACCACGACAACGCCGTTGCACAACTGCAACGCGCCAATGGCCAGCGCGTCAGTTTTTATACCAGTCTGTGCCTGCTGAACGGTGACAGTGGCGAATATTATTCGCTGACCGAGCCTTTCCATGTGCATTTCCGCAATCTCAGCGAGGCAGAGATCGAACGTTATGTCGCACTCGAGCAGCCTTATGACTGCGCCGGCAGTTTTAAAGTGGAAGGGCTGGGCATTAATTTATTTGAAAAACTGGAAGGCCGTGATGGCACCAGCCTGATCGGTCTGCCATTAATCGGCCTGATTGATTTAATGCGCAAAGCCGGAATCAATCCACTGGAACTTGCTCGATAATTTAAAAGAGCGATAAATAAAAAGCCCCGTAAAACGGGGCTTTTTATCGGCAACACTGCAGGTGTTGTTAATCTTTCTTACGATTACCCGGTAATCCCTGGAACAGTTTTTCCAGCTGGGCGTCAACATCTTCCCGGCCCAGTTTATCCGACAGGCTGAATTCCCAGATGCCGTTGTATTTATCTTCCGTCAGCTTACGCGCAACGCCGGTATTGTTCACAATGGTCGGACGCAGGAACACCATCAGGTTGCTCTTCACCTGTGTCACCGACTTCGATTTAAACAACCAGCCCAGCAGGGGAATATCACCCAGCAGTGGTACTTTGCTTTCCACTTCACGGATATCGTCACGGATCAGACCACCCAGTACGATGGTTTCTTCGTTCTCTGACAAAATCATAGTCTTGATAGAGCGCTTGTTAGTAATCAGGTCCGCACTGCCATCAATAGTGGTCTGCGATACCGACTCAGCCGTCGCTTCCACTTCCAGGCGAATAGCTTCGCCATTATGAATATGCGGCTTAACTTTAAGAGAAATACCGACGTCTTTACGATCAATCGTCGTAAAGGGGTTGGTGTTGCTGCTGGAAGCCGTAGAACCGGTACGGAAAGGAACGGTCTGGCCGACAATAATTTCTGCTTCCTGGTTATCCAGCGTCATGATGCTCGGCGTCGACAGCAGGTTGGTCAGACTGTTGCTGGCCAGCGCCTGCAGAATCACACCAAAATCCACTTCGCCGTTTACTTCATGATAACCACCAATGGTCAGGCCGCTGCCCAGGGCCGAAGCCGGATTGCCGGTAGCAATGCCGGTAGCAATCGTACTCAGTGACGGGCCGGAATTAGAGAAGTTGGTGCCTGCCACCGGCGCATCCAGGTTACCGGTTGCCCACTGCACGCCCAGCGCATCGGTGATATCACCGGTAACTTCGACGATGGCCGATTCAATCAGCACCTGTGCACGGCGTACATCCAGCGCCGCCACCAGCTCTTCAATTTCTTTCATCAGTGATGGCTCAGCGCGAACCACCAGTGCGTTCAGCTCTTCATCGGCATGAATACCGGCTTTTCCTTTAGCTTGCGAGGCATCTTTATCAGCGGCAGAAGACGCGTCCGACAACAGGTTTTTCAGCAGCTCAGACAGTTTTTTCGCATCGGCATACTGCAGGCGGATAACCTTGGCGCTGCCGGAGAAATACGATGGCTGATCAAGCTCTTCAATCAGTTTGCGGATACGTTCGCGGGCGCTTTTCTCACCCTTAATAATCAGACGATTGCTGCGCTCATCGGCCACCACACGGATAGAGCCGGCGGTATTTTCGTTAGCATTGGCAGCTGTCCCCTGTGATACCTTGGCCGGATCGAGGCTCTGCAGCATGGTAACCACGTTACCAACCCAGGCTTCTTTCAGCTGGATCACTTCCAGCTCTTCACTGCCGGATTTATCCAGGCGGTCAATAATTTGCTCAATACGCTGAATATTGGCGGCATGATCAGAAATAATCAGGGCGTTGGCGGATTTCACCCCGGCCAGATGACCATACTTAGCCACCAGCGGACGCAGAATCGGCACCAGATCCAGCGCCGGGGTATTTTTAATCATGATGACTTTGGTCAGCAGTTCCTGACTGTCGACTGCGACGCTTTCATCCAGATCACGTCCCTGCTGTTTAACATCGTTCTGTTGCACAATCAGAATGACATCTCCGGCCGGTACAGCCACATAGCCCTGAACCTGCAACACCGATAAAAACAGCTCGTAAACGCCTTCTTTGTTCATCGCTTCGCTGGAAAGCACGTTTACTTTGCCTTTAACCCGCGGATCAATGACAAAACTTTTGCCGGTAATATCAGCGACCTGACTGATAAAGGCACCGATATCCGCTTCCTTCAGATTAATCTGCCAGCTGTCCTGCGCGGCCTGTGTTACGGCGCTGACCAACAGCATGATGACGAATGCCCACTGCTTTAACACACTCAATATCCTTTAATTAATCTTGTGATTAACAACAAAACGGCTGTTGCCACGCTGCACTTCAATGCGCGCGTTGCCTTCACTGCTTACCTGTTGCAATAACTGCTGATCGCTTTGCGGATCACCCAGCGCCTGGCCATTAACTGACAACACGATATCACCGGGTTGCATCTGCAAGGCTGTCAGCACCGATCCGGGCTGCACACGGTATCCCTGACCTGAGCCTATGGCTTCCAGCCCCATTTCCTGCATGGCGCCTTCCGCATCTCCGGCAACCTCTTCGGTAACCATATTCATAAATTCTGACGGACTGCGAACATGCTTAAAACGCTCGCGCAAAGAACCACTGCGGTTAACCTCCGGGCGTGGCGCAGCAACCGCTCTGGCCGTGATGCCGGCGGTGGATTCTTCGTCAAATTTCAGGGTTTCCAGCTTGCCGTTAGTGTCGAGGATGACTTTATCGTCATAGACACCGGCCAGACGTGTACGTCCCTGCACCGCATCACCGATGCGGTAAAACTCTCCCTGACCACCTTTCGGCGCAATGATGGCACTGGATGCTTCATTGCTGGTGCTGCGGGTCACACCCAGCAACTGCAGTCGCAGGCGTGTATCCGGAGCATCTACCTCTTTGGCAACAGCCTCAACAGGTTGTGCGGTAACATCCCCGAACAAATGATATTGGCCTGTCCCTGCCACTGTCCCGCCGTTCTGTGCATCACCGCGGGACTGCGATGGCGCCTTCAGCAGCAGCGGTTCCGGTGCCACAATCAGCCAGGTCAGATGCGCAAGCTGCCAGGATAACAGGACGGTCAGGGCTGTCTTCCCCAGCACCAGCGTCCAGCGCTGCCAGCTCATTAACTCAGCCACCTTATCTGCCAAAACGTTCTTACTCCGTAAACGAAGCGCCCAAGGTTACAGAACCTTATGAGACACTTCAAAAATTACTGTTTCTTCTGTGGCTTCGGCTGGCCACTTCTGCCCTAACACATCCAGAAAGCGCCGGCGGATAGCGATCCCGCCCCAGCCGTCCTGCTGCATAAAGCCCTGGATTAATGCCTGGCCTTCCGTTGTTTCAATATTCAGCACGGCTTTTTCCGGTTCCATTCCCAGTGTGCCGATCAGCATTGGCATGGTTGCGCGGATAGGCTTGTTATCTACCGGGAAGCCAACCTCTCCACCGCTGTACACCAGTCGGCCGGAAACATCGGTGAATTGCCGGGTCTGCAGATTCACACTGGCCAGCAGGCGGCTCAGCTCAAACTCGCCGGCAACCGACACCCGGTTGCGGGTCAGCAGCGGCTGGATTTTATCAGCGTTGAGATAACCATCGGCACCGAGAATCTGCAATTGCTGATCCAGGCCAATGCGGGCGGCGCTCTTTAAACGCACACCATCGCCCAGCACGCTTAAATCAAAATCAGCGCGGCCAGCCAGCAGCGCCAGAGGGCTAAGCTGCCAGCGGGCATCGAGACTGCCCAGATCCCGCAGTTGCGGAACAGCAAAACGCAGACGGCCATCCCATAACGTGCCGGACACCTGCTCAATTTTTAACGGCAGACGTCCTGCCTGTGGCTCAACATAGCGCCAGACAAAATGCAGCGGTGTATTGATGACAAGAACAAAAATGAAGGTTAAAACGCCCAGCACTACAAACCAGCGGGCCGCCCAAATGGCTTTGAACATGATATTTGTTGTTATCCCTGGAAATATCAGCGGGTCATTCTACTCAACGGGGGCGCCAAATCTAAAGGAGCAATGTGACATTACTGTAAAAAAGCCGGAGATTCTTGCAGAAACTCCGGCATCAGGCGTCAATTCCGGCGCTGCGACGGGGTTATTCCACCACGCCACAGCCCAATTCAGACGTTATTCAGCTAAGGCAACACCTGCACTGCCACTCCCGTAGGTAAAGCTGGCCGATGTTATCTGCGGCTGATTGTCCCGCGCTTCGATGACAAAGCGGTATTCTCCCCCAACCACCGGGTTATACCAGCGGCTTTCGTATTCCGCCATACCGTTGTCGCTGTCATCGAGATAACGCACTTCGATATCGTAGCCATCATCGTGCACGGGTTCGCCATTGATCACCAGCTGTTGCCACTGATCACCGACTTTATGTTCAACACGCACCAGACGCTGATCAAAGGCTATCTGATCCGGGCCGAGATCCAGCCACTGTACTGCTACGTAGTTTTCTTCATTGGGCTCTTCAGCACTTACCTCATGCGGAAGCTGCAGCCACTCGCGCTTGCCGTTACTGACAACAACCTCCGGCAGGAAGTGGTTAACCTTCAGTTCATAACGCCATTCCGGTTTTAATTCCTGCACGCGGCCATTCTGCAGAAAATCCTGTGCCAGCGTACCCAGCTGTGCTGCCAGATAAGGCGTAGTGTACTGGCCATACAAGGTATGACCGCCTTCGTAATTCTGGCGGGAGTATTCTTCCGGCGTGGTGGTGTAGCCAAAATAACCGTTGGCGTTGCTGGCCACCCAGACGTATTTCACATCCTCACCGGCAGCAGCAAAAGTGTTACTGACGGCGGCCGAAATGCGACGACCGGATTCAGTCGTGGTTTCAAACGGCAGCGGCAGAACCACCATGTCATTAATGCGCAGCAGCTGGAACATCACGGTATTCGGGAAGCTGTCTTTGGGCTCCAGCAGCGGCTGCAGGAAAGAGAACCCCAGATGGCGCTTGTTACCCTGACAACCATCTTTAAAGAACCACCAGCGACGCGCCATCACATTGCCACCATGGAAGAACGGAATCGCGCTCAGCCACGGCGTTCGGCGTTCATAAGCACCGGCCGCTACGGTATTGCCTACCGCTGCGTCATGACAGATTTCTACGTCACCAGCCTTGGTATGCTCACGGATATTCAGCTCGCGCGCGGCGCTGGCCAGCTGAATATCGCTGCTCAGCTCTGAGCCCAGAGCCTCAAACAGACTGATGGCTTCACCACCGATACCCTGGCCCAGCTTTTTCGCGGCCTTCCAGTCGACATCGAAATGACCGAAGTAGTTATCACCATGCTCTTCCAGTGCCGGTGCCATATCGCCCTGAGTACCGGTGCTCAGCGCATGCACGACTGGCCAGGAGGTTTTGTAGCGGTCGCGGATTTTCCACTCAAGATCTTTCTGCGCGTAAGCAAACAGGTCTGCGTTATACACTTCAACCGGTACGCTCAGCGCCGTAGCGTGTACTGAAAAGCTGGAGAAAGCACCCAGTGGTTTATATTTCCCGTCATCATCGCGCACATCCACCCGCACCATATACAGCGATGGGTTAACAGCTTCAAATTTAGCCTGCGGGTCATCCAGATCCACCCCCTGCACATCGCTGTTCAGCACATAAGAATCAAGGGAGCGGTTACGGTTGTAGCCGTAAATGTCTTTTTTGCCGGTGGCGATTTTAGCCGGACGACGCGACTCATAAGCCTGAATAATGCCGGCACTGATACGGCTTGCGGCAAACTCCAGAAAATCCGGTTCGAGCCACTGGCCGCTGGACATATGCTTGTTATAAAAATCGTTATCAAAGAAATTCACCGGCGCCGAGTGGCTGTGGGAAGCCGTAATGGCAATATCACCCGGCTTGAGCCCGGTTTTTTCCGCCACCCGCGCGGCTACTTCATGCTGCAACAACAGCGAAGCAGCCGTCAGGTCAGTCTGCACCAGCGCCACTGACTGCCCTTTACCATCATTGATATACACCACCCGCGCCTTGATCCGGGTACGGAAGCCCTGACCACGGTTAGCCATCACCGAATAGCCACCCATCGGCATACCCGGCGGCGGCGTAATATCGACCGATACCGCACCTGCCGTCGGCACTTTTTCTGCCACGATGCTATGAGCGGAAGGTTGCTGAACAAAAATTTCCTGAGTAGCTGCGCAGCCCGTCAGCGAGACGAACACTAACAGCGAGAGAAGAACACGCATAAGAACGACCTTTATTGTTATTGTCTGGCAATTGTGTACTTTTGTACCACACCCACTTTAAGTGGTCACTATCCAAATCCGCCAGAGTCGATCGGTGGCTTATGCAGGGTACAACCCATGGCCTGAGCTGTTTCATCAGAGGAACAGTGAAATCGGTACATTTTTGATTTTTGTATCAAATTGTATCCATTATCATTCCGTTTTTGAGAACAGGACGTCCGGAGCCGTTATGCGTTTAACCCCCTTCATTCCCGCCCTGCTGGCCTTTGCCTCGGCACTCAGCATCGCTGCCCCCCGAGATATCTATGACAGCGACCACAATGGTCTGATTGAAATCGAAGACCTGCAGGATCTGAATGAGATCCGCAATAACACATCGGCCGAACACCCGGCAGAAATTCAGGGCACCCACCTGTACGGTGCCAATGGCGGTTGTCCGGCCAGCGGCTGTAATGGCTACGAGCTGACCCGCAACCTGAATTTCGATACCAACAGCAATGGCCTCTTCGATGAGGGGGATCAGTTCTGGAATGAAGGCAAAGGCTTTGAGCCGATTGGTAACTTCAATCTGAAGTTCGCCACGGAATTTCACGGTCAGGGCCATGCGTTACTCAATCTCACGATTAATCGTCCCGGCGAGTACTTCACCGGACTGTTCGGCTACCTGGAACTCGCCAGCATTCATGACCTGATACTGACCGCTGATATTAAAGGTGGTGGTAACTCCGGGGCATTGACAGGCTACGCCTGGCGCAGCCTGTTCCAGAAAATTCAGGCCGAGACAAAAGTAACGGCTACCGCCAGTGAAGTGCAAAACTGCCAACCGTTCTGCGATGCCCGTGATAACGGCGGCCTGATCGGTTCAGGTGAAGAGCTGATGATCAACTGCATTCTGCTGAAAACCACCGTCAGCGGTGAAGAGAGCAGCGGTGGTCTGGCCGGCTACCTCATCGACAGTAACCTTGATGAAGTGGGCGTACAAAGCAACGTCAGCGGCGATGAAACCATCGGTGGTCTGGTTGGCAGAATGACAGCGACCTCATCAACGAATCCGGCCATCAGCAGTACGATTAAACGCAGCTTTGTTGCGACAACGGTCAGCGGCCGCACCAAAGTAGGTGCCTTTGCCGGTGCCATACATGAAACCGATATCAGCGACAGTCTGGCCAGCGGCACCGTCAATCTTGATGATCAGATTAATGCCCGTGCCGGTGGCATTGCCGGCGCCATGGAGAGCAGTTCCCTGTTACGGGTGATCAGCACGGTACACCTGCCTGAGAACACTGCCACAAACCGCTTTATCGGTGCCCTGACCGGCGAGAGCGGTGGCATGAAGCTGACTGACGTCACAGACACCCACGCCGCCCGGGATCTGGCAAAACGTACCGAGGGCAGAGGAGATAACTCGCCGATTCCGGATCAGAACTTCGATCTGGCTCATATCCAGTGTGCCAGTGCCGCTGATGCCTGTGATGGCCTGCGGTTCAGCGGCTGGAACAACAGTAAAAACAGTGAGAATGAAGCGCTGTGGGTGTTTGGCACTCAGGAACAGGTGCCTGGGCTAAATCTCCCACAAGCAACGTTAATGGATGGCAATGCTGATGGCATTATCGACCCAGACCCAGCCGAGCCGGGCAAAAAATCCGGCTCGTCCGGTGGTGCCCTGATCTGGTTACTGGCACTGGCTGCGGTTGTTCGTCGTCGCCGTTAATTATTTCCAGGAAATCACAACTCCCTTGCTCAGACAGGCGTCAGGGCAAGGGACGCTCAGCACGTACCAGCTTCTCTTTTTCGGCCTTAGGCAGTTTCTTTACCCGCATTTCCGCCCGCAACGCATCGCCATGCGCACCCACTGAAACCTGATACACCAGCGCCAGAGGACCGCGGCCACGCAGGGCGCGCGCGGTTTTAGCGCCGTTGGCGCAATGTTCGGCAAAGCGCCGTTCAACATCGGTACTGATACCACAATAAAGCTGACCACTGGCCATACGGACCAGATACAGGCTCCAGCAGGGGGAAGAATCCGCGGGCACGTTAATCCTCAGACAGGCCGGGCCTGCACACTCTGATTTAACAGGCCCGGATAAAAAGCCGTATCATACGCAGCTCTCACCCAAACCATAAATAAGTTGTAACGCTATGCATGCTGTTTTCCGTGATCCCATCAGTGGCCTGACCCATCTGGCCGGCGCTGTTTTTGCCATTGTCGCCCTCTGTATTCTCGCCGCTCAGGCTGCCATGTACGGCGGTGTCTGGCATATGGTGTCCTTTATGATTTTTGGTGCCACGCTGCTGCTGATGTTTGCCAGCAGCACGGTGTATCACATGATCCATGCTTCAGAAGAGGTCATTCAGTGGCTGAAGCGCATCGATCATATGGCGATTTTTCTGCTGATTGCCGGCACCTATACACCGATTTGTCTGGTGCCTCTGCACGGCAGCAGCGGCTGGTGGTTATTTGGCGTGGTCTGGGGACTGGCTCTGACCGGTGTGATTCTTAAACTGGTTTGGATCAGCGCCCCACGCTGGTTCTCCACCGTCATTTATGTGCTGATGGGCTGGCTGGTGGTGTTTGTTTATCCGCTGCTCGATCAGATTCCCGCCGGTGCATTGGAATGGATTACCTACGGCGGCCTGAGCTACACCATTGGTGCGGTGGTCTACGCCACCAAATGGCCGAACCCCTGGCCGAAATGGTTTGGCTTCCACGAAATCTGGCATTTATTTGTGATTGGCGGTGGCTTCTGTCATTTCTGGGCCATTGCCTTTCATCTGGCCAAGGTACCAGTCTAAAAAGTACCGGTCTAAAGGCACCGGTTAAAAGCACCGGTTAAAAGCACGGATTAAAACCAGCCATTAAAAAAAGGCGACGTTAAAGCAACGCATGAACGATATTACCGACCCGCTGTTTATCAGCCACAGCGTCAGCATTCCCTGGTCTGACATCGATATGACCGCGATACGCGCCCAGGGCGCCGGCGGTCAGAACGTGAATAAAGTGTCCAGCGCCATTCATCTGCGTTTTAACGTTCAGGCATCCAATCTGCCGGAATTTTATAAAGAAAAACTGTTAGAACTGCGTGATCAGCGCATCACTCAGGACGGCGTTATTATTATCAAAGCGCAGCAATACCGCACTCAGGAACAGAACCGGCTGGATGCCCTGACCCGCTTACAGCAATTAATTCAGAGCGTAACCAAAGTTCAGGCCAAACGCATTGCCACCCGTCCGACCCGTTCTGCGAAAAAGAAACGGGTCGACAGCAAAACCAAACGCGGTGCGATTAAAAATATGCGCGGCAAAGTAAAGGATTACTGAGAATTACGCATGCCCATCAGAAAAACACAACGGCCAGGCAAAGGTCCCTGGGAGTTCCTGCTCAATATTGTCAGCAAAGTGCTGCTATCGATTATCGCAATTTATGCAGCATCCTGGATTATTTCCAGCCGCTGGCCAGTAATCGGCTTTGCCCTGCTGCTGGTCAGCCTGATTATTGCCCATCTGGAGCTGCTCCGGCTCGGACGCTGGCTGGATAAGAAAGCCAGCGAGCGCTTCACCCGCCCTGGTCGCTAGCAGGCATAAAGATTAAGCCCGCGCTTTGCGCACCAGATCGTAAGCGGTCTGGATTTCCTGGGTTTTTTCTTTCGCCAGTTTCATCATTTCCTCGGGTAAACCTTTGGCCACCAGCTTGTCGGGATGATGCTGACTCATTAAACGGCGATAGGCTTTTTTCAGTTCATCGTCCGTTGCCTCGGGGGTAACGCCCAGCACGGTGTAGGCATCACGCAACTGACTTTGTGGCTGCGCACCCGGCCGCGACTGCTGCTGGCGCTGACCGGCACCGCGCATCGCCGCCTGCACCCGGCCATTAATCCATTCAAACTGAAAAGCACCGATATCCAGCGCGCGGCAGATGCGGTCAAACAGACGCCGCTCTTCAATCGACAGGCGACCATCGGCATAAGCCACGCTGAGCTGAATTTCGAGAAACATCTGCGCCAGTCCGGCACGCTGGGCGAACAGCTCACGCAGCCGGTTCAGATCCGGCATTAAATCCACATCCGGGTCTTTGCCTTCGGTAAAAAACTGAATCGCATTATTACGCTGCGGCCCGGTCAGTCCCATCTGATCCATGATATGGCTGGCGGCATCAATTTCCTGCTCGCTGACCCGGCCGTCGGCCTTGGCCAGCCGTCCCATCACACGGAAAGTCGCGCGGAAGAACACCTGCTGCACCTGCGCCCGTTCGCTGCGGCTGCCGGTAGCCGACGCGGGCTCATGGCCGAGCAACACTTTCCCCAGTGTCTGATCAAACAGATGCCCGGCAAAGGCGCCGACCAGCAAACCAAAAGGGCCGCCGCTGAACAGACCAATCACCGCGCCCATGGCTTTACCAAACCAGAAATTCATAAAGCCGTCGTCCGCAGATAATCATCCAGTTCTGCCAGTCGCTGTGGCGTACCGACATCCACCCAGCGCTGACGCAAATGAGTGCCGCCCACACGGCCGGCGTCCATTGCCCGGCGCAGTAACGGTGCCAGCGGAAAAGCCCCCGCTTCCTGAGCGTCAAACAATTGTGGCCGCAACACACTCAGACCACTGAAGGTCAGGCGATCGTGGTGAATATTCCCGCCACTCAGAACCCTGCCATCACGCAGAGCAAAATCACCGGCGGGATTATGTTCCGGGTTATCCACCAGCCATAAATGCGCCAGATCATTTGCCAGTGAAACCTGCAGCGCCTGCCGGTAATCCCAGTCGGTCCAGACATCACCGTTAACCAGCAAAAACGGCTCCTGCCCTGTTGCGGTTAATAATGGCAAGGCCTGCAGAATACCGCCGCCGGTTTCCAGCGCACTGGCCTCCGGCGAATACTGAATCTGTGCACCAAAGTCAGAGCCATCGCCCAGCTGTTGCTCCAGCATATGGCCACGCCAGGCGTGATTGATCACCAGCCCGGTAATGCCGGCGGCCACCAGTTTTTCGATATGGTGAACAATCAGCGCTTTACCCGCCAGCGGCAGCAGCGGTTTGGGGCAATTATCGGTCAGCGGCGCCATCCGGGTGCCGCGACCGGCGGCAAGAATCATGGCTTTCATTCAGCGCTGCTGTCACGACGCTGGTCAGCACCCACAGCCGGCAGTTTATCCAGCTGCGGGATAAAGACCTCAGCCAGCCACTGATGGAAGGCAGCACATTCTTCATAACGGCCACTGATTTCCAGCAGGTACTGACAGGTGTTAGGAATATCCGCCAGATAACCGCTCTTACCGTCACGCAGATTCAGCCGCGCAAAAATACCGGCGGCCTTTAAATGACGCTGCATTCCCATAAAATCGAAATCGCGCTGGAACTGGTTCCATTCGCCCAGATAAATACCGCGCGGACGTGCCTGCTGCCAGTAAGAGGCTGCCAGTTCATCAACCAGCGCCGCCGGCCAGCGCACATAGCAATCGCGCAGCAGAGACACCAGGTCGTAGGTGGCCGGACCAGCCACCGCATCCTGGAAGTCAATTACACCGAGCGAACCGTCAGCGCGCAGCATCAGATTGCGTGAATGATAATCGCGGTGCACAGCCACCACCGGTTGCGCCAGCGCATTGGCTTTTAATAA
>NZ_DDCJ01000110.1:0-1310 GCF_002335285.1 Thalassolituus sp. UBA2009 | reverse complement strand
CAGAGCCAGTCGCGGAACAGCGCCATTTCCTGATCGAGCAGTGCCGCATCGTAAGGTGGCAGATTATCGGCCGGTAAATCCTGAATATGCAGCAACTGGGTAATGGCCTGTTCATACAGCCCCTGTACCGTCGCGCTGCTGACACCGTCAGCATGCAGCGCCGGCCACAGCATCTGGTCGCCGAAGTCTTCCAGCAGCATAAAGCCCTGGTCAAAGTCGTATGCCAGCACCTTAGGTACGGCCACATCGTGTTTGTACCAGGCCTGCGCAATACGCACAAAACGCGGGTTGTCTTCTTTATCGGCCGGCGCATCAACTGCAATCCAGCTGTGGTTCAAACAGCGCAGACGAAAATAGCGCCGGAAGCTTGCGTCTCCGGATACCATGTCCATTTCTGCGGTCACATCAAAATCGGAATGCTGGCGAATCATCGCCACCGCCCATTGAGCGAGATTGTCCCGCCGCTGATCCATGCTGGCCTCTCAGGGTTAGTCGTTCTAGAATTGGGCGCCTTGCGCGGCACCCCGGTTAATAAGTTACTGTGCGCGTTAAGATAACATACTCAATATGGATAGGCGCTACAGCCGCTCATGACTCAGATTTGTCCTTACATTCAGCGCCTGGTTCCCTTTTTCCTGCGCCCCGCCGCCCGCTTCAGCAAAGCTCTGCTGCCTGCTCCGCTGCTGGCAGGATCTGTACTCAGTGCTCTGGCCATTATGCCCGCACAGGCAGAAGAACAGGCCAGCGCCGCGCCGGTCATTAACACCAGCACGCATCCACTGAGCTGGTACGACCGCGCCGAACTGACAGCAGAAGAGCAACAGGCTCTGCCGGAATTCTGCAGTGGTAATTACCGTATTCCCGCGATTACGCCATTGGACTCAGAGCGGATCGAAGCGGAAGCCGACAGCTCCACCCTGAATAAAAACGGCGACACCGAGATGAGCGGTGATGTGCTGCTGCAGCAGCAGGATCGTATGTTACGTGCCGACCGTGCCAGCTGGTACCAAAGCCGGGGTTACGGCGAGTTTCATGGCAATGTGTCACTGCAGGCACCTCAGGTTGTGCTGCAGGGTGAATCGGCCAGCATCAGCCAGAGTGATGGCGAAGTGCATTTTTACGAAGCCGAATATTCCGTGCCGGAGCGTCATTTCCGTGGCTCCGCCGATCATATCGAAACCCTAGAAGCCGGCCAGATTAATTTAACCGACGCCACCTTCACTTTCTGTGAGCCCGGACAGAACGACTGGGATCTGGCCGCCAGTGAACTGCACCTCGACCAGAATAAAGGCATCGGCAGCGCCTGGCAT
>NZ_DDCJ01000033.1:0-6698 GCF_002335285.1 Thalassolituus sp. UBA2009 | reverse complement strand
TGAAGTCAGCGACTGGGCTGAGCGCGTCGTGCCAACGCCGCACTATCAGGTGTTCTGTGACGGCAGCCATTTTTTTCATGGTCGCCTGACCGATCTTAAGGCCAGCCTGCAGGAAGACTGGGCGCCGCTGCTTAAGGCGGCCGGGCTGAGCTGATAGGGTTTAGTTGAGAGGGTTGAGTTGAGAGGGTTGAGTTGAGAGAGCAGGGCTGAGTCAGTGGAAGAGGGTGGTTTGGCAGGTATTTCCTGCCGTCCGACCTTGGTCAGGATTTGCACTTTTGCCCCTGCTTGGTTAAATTGCGCGCCCTGAATTTCTTCCCGATATCCCACTTCTATAAGGGAGACTGTCTGTGTCTACGCCCTGGGAACTCTATCAAGCCGATCTGCAACGCGATGACTTTTCTTATGATGCCGCGCAGGAAATGGCGGTTAAGCATCTGCAACGTCTGTTTGACGACCTGGTCGCCGCGGAAAACCGCCGTGCGCAACAGGGGTTGTTCGGTAAGCTGGCTGGCAAGCTGAGCAAGAAAAAGCCGGAACCGGAAAAAGGGATTTACTTCTGGGGCGGCGTCGGTCGAGGTAAGACCTATCTGGTCGATACCTTCTACGATGCGCTGCCGTTCAAACGCAAAATGCGTACTCACTTTCACCGCTTTATGCAGCGCGTACACCGCGATCTGACGGCGCTGGCCGGCGAAAAGAACCCGCTGAATATCGTTGCTGACCGCATTGCCGATGAAGCGGCGGTAATCTGCTTCGACGAGTTTTTCGTCTCCGATATCGGTGATGCGATGATTCTCGGTGGCCTGATGCAGGAACTGTTCAACCGTGGTGTTACCCTGGTGGCCACGTCCAACATCGTGCCTGACGGTCTGTACAAAGACGGTCTGCAGCGTGACCGCTTTATTCCGGCGATTAAACTGCTGAATAAATACACCGAAGTGGTGAATGTGGACTCCGGTGTTGATTACCGTCTGCGCACGCTGGAGCAGGCCGAGCTTTATCATTACCCGCTGGATGACGGCGCCGAAGCCAGTCTGCAGAAAAGTTTCGACAGCCTGATCGCCGATCCGCGCCACGTTAAAACCAACTGCACAGTGGAAATTCTGGGACGTAAGATTCCGGTTAAAGCGCTGTGTGACGATATCGCCTGGTTTGAATTTACCGCGCTGTGCGATGGCCCGCGTTCGCAGAACGATTACATTGAGCTGGGTAAGCAGTTCCACGCCATTCTGATTTCGAATGTGCCGGTGATGGGGGTTAAAAACGACGACCTGGCGCGCCGTTACATTAACCTGATCGATGAATTTTATGATCGTGGCGTGAAGGTGATTATGTCGGCCGATGCGGCGATTCCGGCGATTTACGGTCAGGGTAAGCTGGAGTTTGAATTCCAGCGTACCACCTCGCGTATGCTGGAGATGCAATCACACGAATACCTGGCACGCGAACACCGCGCCGAGTAATAGCGGGCCACGTTTGTGGCCTTGCTGTCACGTATAAATCAGACAATAAACGCAGCTGCCGCATTGCCGGGGCTGCGTTTTTTTATGTCTGCTTTCCGGGAAATGAGTATTTTTGCCGCTGTTCAGTATAAAAATTCCATAGATATCTAATTAATTTTTACCCCTGCTCAGGGCGCATGGTGGCTGGTCTGCGGCCTTTTTGCTACTTCTCCGCTGTGTGCTTTGTCCTGCGCTGATGGGTTGATCCATAGAGAGCTAAACTTTAGACTCGTATTGATTGAACGTTCAATCAATGGCGGGAAAGCAGTTGAGTAACGGTTTAAACAGAGCAAATATCGAGGGATTACGGCGTCAGCAGCTGATTGACGCCACGCTGAAATCCATTGAGTTGTATGGGTTTCAGGGCACCACCATTGTCACCATCAGCAAGCTGGCCGGTATGTCGTCAGGCATTATCAGTCATTACTTTGGTGGCAAGCAGGGCGTGATTGAAGCCGCCGTGCGTTATCTGCTGGATCAGCTGAAGCAGGGCTTGTTGCAACAACTGCAGGCCGGTCAGGCGCGTCAGGTATCACCACGCGAGCGCCTGATGATGATTGTCGAAACCAACTTTGCCGGTTTTCAGCGCTCGTCTTCGGCCACCGTTACCTGGCTGGCGTTCTGGGCGAAAGCCATGCACGACCCGGCTCTGGCCCGTTTACAGCGGGTAAACAGCCAGCGTCTGAACAGCAACCTGCTGTATTCCTTCCGCCAGCTAATGGCTGATCCCGCCGACGCCCGTGATGCCGCGGCGATGACCGCCGCCATGATTGACGGCATGTGGCTGCGCAGCACGCTCAATCTGACACCGGCAACCGATGAGGCTTTTAACGAAGCCGAGCGTCTGTGCAAAGCCTTTATAGATTCACTGATAGCGACCAGGGGTCGCTCCGATTCCCGATGAGATCTGAATCCATGCGACTGATGAATTTTATTGATGGCCGGTTAATGGCCAACCAAAGCGGTGAAACCTTCGATGTGATCAATCCGGCAACTGCCGAAGTGGCTTATCAGGTGGAGGTTGCCGACGACAGCATTAAAGCCGCTGCGCTGGCCAGTGCCCAGCGTGGTTTTGAACAATGGTCAGCAACCCCGGCGATGGAGCGCAGCCGTATTTTATTAAAAGCGGTGGCGCTGCTGCGTGAGCGCAACGATGAACTGGCTGCCGGTGAAGTACGGGATACCGGTAAACCCTGGCAGGAAGCCTCCGTAGTGGATGTAGTTACCGGTGCCGATTCAATTGAATTTTTTGCCGGTATCGCACCAGCCATTGAAGGTAATCAGCAGGATTTGGGCGGTGATTTTTATTACACCCGCCGCGAACCACTGGGTATCTGCGCCGGTATCGGTGCGTGGAATTATCCGCTGCAGATTGCCTGCTGGAAATCCGCTCCGGCCCTGGCCTGCGGCAATGCGATGATTTTTAAACCGTCGGAAGAAACCCCGTATGGCGCCGTCAAGCTGGCGGAAATATTTATCGAAGCCGGTGTGCCTGCCGGTGTGTTTAACGTTGTTCACGGTGCGGCCGAAGTGGGCGCCTGGCTGACGGCAGAAGAGCGCATTGCCAAAGTATCTTTTACTGGTGAGGTCGGCACAGGCAAAAAAGTAATGGCTGCCGCGGCTGGCAGTTTAAAAGATGTAACCATGGAACTGGGTGGTAAATCGCCGCTGATTATTTTTGACGATGCTGATCTCGACGATGCGGTCTCGGCGGCCATGCTGGCGAATTTTTATACTCAGGGTGAGATCTGCACCAATGGCACACGGGTATTTGTGCACGAAGCGGTATATGACGATTTTATGCAGCGTCTGCTGAAACGTACCGAAAATAATATTGTGGCGGGTCATCCGATGGACCCGGACGTGAATTTCGGCGCTTTAATCTCGGCCAAACACCAGCAACTGGTTCTGAGTTATATCGACAAAGGCAAAGCCGAAGGTGCGACGCTGGCCAGTGGTGGTTTTGCGCTGGCGCCGGACAGTGCGCCTAACGGCTATTTTGTTGCGCCCACCATTTTTACCGATTGCCGTGATGATATGACCATCGTGCGCGAAGAAATTTTTGGCCCGGTGATGTCGGTGCTGACTTTCCGTGATGAAGATGAAGTGATTCGTCGCGCCAACGATACCCGTCTGGGTCTGGCGGCCGGGGTCTTTACCCGCGATATCCGCCGTGCGCACCGGGTAATTCATCAGATGCAGGCCGGTATCTGCTGGATTAATGCCTACGGTGCCTCACCGGCGGAAATGCCGGTGGGTGGATATAAATTGTCCGGTATCGGTCGTGAAAACGGCGTCGAAACCATTAAACACTACACCCAGTTGAAAGCGGTGTACGTGGGTATGAATCCACTGGAAAGCCCATTCTGAGGAAATGCCCATGAACGAATTTGATTACATTATTGTCGGTGCCGGCTCAGCCGGTTGTGTGCTGGCGAATCGTCTGAGCGAAGATCCGCAGGTATCAGTATTGCTGCTGGAAACCGGTGGCTCGGATAAAAGTATTTTTATTCAGATGCCAACCGCATTATCCATTCCGATGAATACCAAAAAATACGCCTGGCAGTTTGAAACCGAGCCGGAGCCGTATCTCAATAACCGCCGTATGCATTGCCCGCGCGGTAAGGTGCTGGGTGGCTCATCATCGATTAACGGCATGGTGTATGTGCGTGGTCATGCCCGTGATTTTGATGAGTGGGAGGAAGCGGGCGCGACCGAATGGGATTACGCCCATTGTTTACCTTATTTTAAAAAGGCTGAAACCTGGGCCTTTGGTGGTGATGAGTACCGCGGCGACAGTGGACCGTTAGGCGTTAATAACGGCAATAATATGCAGAACCCGCTGTACGGCGCCTTTATTAAAGCCGGACAGCAGGCTGGCTATGACTTTACCGCCGACTATAACGGTAAGCAGCAGGAAGGTTTCGGCCCGATGCATATGACGGTAAAAAATGGCCTGCGCTGGTCAACCGCCAATGCCTATCTGCGTCCGGCGATGAAGCGCAATAATTTAACTGTGATTACCCATGCGCTGGTGCATAAGGTTCTTTTGGACAAGCAGCCGGATGCATTGCGTGCAACCGGTGTGCGCTATGAGCGTAAAGGCAAAATTGAAAACCTGCGGGCGCGTAAAGAAGTTATTTTGTCGGCCGGTTCCGTTGGTTCACCGCATATTCTGCAGTTATCCGGTATTGGTCCGCGTGAGGTACTGGAGAAAGCCGGTATTGAAGTAAATCATCACTTACCGGGTGTCGGTGAGAATCTGCAGGATCATCTCGAATTTTATTTTCAGTTTAAATGCAAACAGCCTATTACCCTGAACAGCAAGCTGGGGTTATGGAGTAAGTTTTTAATCGGCAGTCGCTGGCTGTTTACCCGCAAAGGTCTGGGCGCAACCAATCATTTTGAGTCCTGTGGCTTTATCCGCTCAAAAGCCGGGGTTGAGTGGCCCGACCTGCAATACCATTTTTTACCCGCAGCAATGCGTTATGACGGCCGAACAGCGTTTGATGGTCATGGTTTTCAGGTGCATATCGGTCATAACAAACCGAAAAGCCGTGGTTATATCCGCGCTGTCAGCGCTGACCCGCACAGCGCACCACGTATTCTGTTTAATTATCTGCAGCACGAAGATGACCGCGAAGGTTTCCGCGATTGCGTAAAGCTGACCCGGGAAATTATTGGTCAGCCGGCATTTGATGCCTATCGCGATGGTGAAATTCAACCGGGCGAGCAGGTGCAGACGGATGAGCAGATCGATGAATTTGTACGCAGCAATGTCGAAAGCGCGTATCACCCATCCTGCTCCTGCAAAATGGGCACCGATGAACTGGCTGTGGTTGATCCTGAAGCCCGCGTTCATGGTGTGCAGGGACTCAGGGTAGTTGATTCCTCCGTTTTTCCGACGATTCCCAACGGCAATTTAAATGCGCCCACCATTATGGTGGCCGAGCGTGCGGCGGATTTTATCCGTAGCAGTCTGACAGGCCGCTCACAGATATTACCTCCCGGTAACACAGAGGTTGGTATGGAAGCCGACTGGAAAGAAAAACAACGGACTAATCCGCCGGCATGATCCGGCAAAAAAATGCAGGAGATACATGATGACTTTACGAACGATTTTATTATCCATGGTTCTGGCCGCAGGTTCTGCCGCCCAGGCAGAGCAGTGCGATAGCATACGCTTTTCTGATGTTGGCTGGACAGATATTACTGCCACCACCGCTCTGGCTTCTGTGGTGCTGGAAAGTGCAGGCTATCAGACCAGTACGCAGTTACTGTCGGTACCGGTGACCTATAAGTCGCTGGAAAATGGCGATATTGATGTATTTCTGGGCAACTGGATGCCAACCATGGAAGGCGACATTAAAGCCTACCGTGAACGTGGTACGGTCGATAACGTGCGTAAAAACCTGAGTGGCGCCAAGTACACACTGGCAGTTCCTCAGTACGTTTATGATGCCGGAGTAAAAACCTTTGCGGATATCGCTAAATTTGCCGATAAGTTTGATAAAAAAATCTACGGTATTGAGCCTGGTAACGATGGTAATCGTCTGATTCAGGACATGATTGATCAGAATGCTTTTGGCCTGAAAGGCTTTGAAGTGGTGGAATCAAGCGAAGCGGGTATGTTGTCACAGGTTAAGCGCAAAACCCGCCGTGATAAGTGGATTGTTTTCCTTGGCTGGGAACCACACCCGATGAACAGCAACTTCGATCTGGCGTATCTGGAAGGCGGTGATGAGTTCTTTGGCCCGGATCTGGGTGGCGCCTCAGTATTTACCAATACCCGTAAAGGCTATGTTTCCGAGTGTGCGGAAATCGGTAAATTCCTCAATAATCTGAGCTTTACCCTGGAAATGGAAAATCAGGTGATGGCGGCCATTCTTGATGATGGTAAAAAGCCGAAAGCAGCAGCCAAACAATGGCTGAAGAATAATCCTGACGTACTGAGCGTCTGGCTGAAAGACGTTAAAGCCGCTGATGGTACGCCGGCTTTAAGCAAGGCTCAGGCTGCTTTCCGCTAAGTATCCATAAACGCAGGAAGTTAGGGCCTGTTAACACTAAGTGAATCGAGCCTGCTGAGAGCCAGTTTTTCTCAGAACAAGGAGAGAGGAGTGATATTAGCTGTAGTAGTTCAGACCCGATCTGAAAGTCGCCCGTTTTAAGCTGGTGCCTGTCAGGTTACATATGGGT
>NZ_DDCJ01000054.1:0-11769 GCF_002335285.1 Thalassolituus sp. UBA2009 | reverse complement strand
ACTCGGATCTGGCCGCCAGTGAACTGCACCTCGACCAGTATAAAGGCATCGGCAGCGCCTGGCATACCCGTGTACGCGTGGCCGAAGTACCGGTGCTGTATATTCCTTATTACCGCTTTCCGATCGGCGACCAGCGCATGACCGGTTTTCTCGATCCGAAATTCACCCTGAATGAATATGCTCAGGCGGAAGATATTCAGTTGCCGTTTTACTGGAACATTGCCGCCAATGCCGACGCCACCATCGTGCCGCATCATATCCTCGACCGCGGCATGCTGTGGGAAAGCCAGTTCAGACACAAAACCCGCTGGTTTGGTGACGGCGAACTGAACTACGGCTACCTCAATAAAGACGCTACCGAAGGCGAAGAACGCTGGCTGGTGAATTATCAGCAATCCGGTGAACTCGGCGCTGGCTGGCAGCACCGCTGGGTATACAACAACATCAGCGACAAAGATTACCTCAGCGATATGCGTCCGACTGCGGCCATCGACCGCACCACCCACCTGCCACGCCGCGGTGAGATTCTCTGGGATCAGAACAGCTGGCATTTTGATATTACCGCCGAGAGTTTCCAGACCATCGACGAAACCATCGCCCTCGGTAACCGTCCCTACCGCCGTCTGCCACAGCTGAACCTGAGTTATCAGCCACTGGTGATCAATGCCCTGCAGATTCAGCAACGCCTGCAGGCCACCCGTTTTACCCGCGAAGACGAAGCCATTATTAATGACAGCGAACAAACCCTCAGCGGCTTTGCCGCCCTCAACGGTGACCGCCTGCTGTCCGACACCAGCATTGCCTACCCGCTGGAATGGCCATTTGGTTTTCTCCGTCCCAAGGCCGAATTCCGCCAGCGCAGCTATAACCTCACCAACGCCGACGACACGCTCACCGACCCCGAGCTGGACGTCAGCCAGGGAACCGGCCGCTACAGTGTCGATGCCGGTCTGTTTTTTGAACGCGAATTCGACTGGTTTGGCAGCGACTATCAGCAGACGCTGGAGCCACGTCTGTTCTGGGTGAAAAGCCCGTATCTGGCCGGGCAGGATCAGATTCCTAATTTCGACAGCACCAAAACCACCGTCACCTACGCCAGCCTGTTTAACGGCGACCGTTTTACCGGTGGCGACCGTCTGGCCGACCTTGATCAGGTCAGCGCCGGTCTGACCACGCGCTTTATCCGCGATGACGGTCTGGAACAATTCCGCGCCAGCGTCGGTCGTATCTGGTACAACCAGGACCGTCTGGTGCAGCTGAACGGCAGCACCGTGCCTGACGCGGATACTCAGGCCACATCCAGTACGCTGGGCGAAGTGGAATGGAACCCGGATGAAAAGTGGTCGCTGTACCACACGCTGGAATGGGACACCTACGAAGACTTTGCCCGTCAGCGTCGTTATGGTGTGCGCTTTGAAGGGTTGAATAACCGCTTCCTGAACGTTGCCACCAACACGGTGCAAAGTTACAACAACACAACCGACAAAGTGCTGACCAGCACCAAGCAGCTGGATGCGGGCTTCTTCTGGTCGCTGACCGACCGCTGGGCACTGGTTGGACGCCAGCTGCGCGATTTGCGCTCTTATGACAGCAACAGCACCGAGAAAAAGCCGGTCAGCCCGGTACTCGAATCCCTGGCCGGTATCGAATATCAGAACTGCTGCTGGCGGGTACAGATGCTGTACCGCGAAACATCGCCCAAAGATACCGATGCTGATGCCGAATTCAGCACCGACAAACGCTACGGCTTTATGCTCAGCATTCAGCTCAAAGGTCTCGGCAGCTTCGGCAGTGGCACCGACGAAATTATCAGTGAAGGCATAACCGGATACTCAAGACGACAATACCATGACTATTAAAACCCTCCTGCTCAGCAGTATTTTTGCCCTGGCAAGTCAGCACGCGCTGGCTGCTCCGGTACCCATTGATGAAGTGGTCGCCGTTGTCGATGACGACATCCTGATGGCCAGTGAACTGACTGAACGCATTGACAGCGTAAAACGCCAGAATGCCGGTGGCGCTCTGCCGCCGGCCGATGTGCTGCGTGCTCAGGTGCTGGAGCGCATGATTCTGGAAAGCATTCAGCTGCAGATGGCTGACCGCGGCGGTATCCGTATCAGCGATGCTCAGCTGAACGAAGCACTGGGACGTATTGCTGCACAGAACAATATGACGCTGCCGCAATTCCAGAAAGCGATGGAAAAAGAAGGTGTGTCCTTTGCCAGCGCCCGCCAGCAGATTCTGAATGAAATGCGCATATCCCGCGTACAACGCTTTCAGGTCGGTGAACGTATTCAGATCACCGATCAGGACGTCGATTACTTCCTCGCCTCCGATCTGGGCAAAATGGCTTCCGCCGCGGAATACAATCTGGGCCATATCCTGATTGCCGTGCCTTCTGAAGCCTCACCGGCCGATCTGCAGGCCGCCGCTAAAAAAGCCGAAATGCTGGTGAAGAAACTGCGTAATGGCGCCGATTTCCGGCAGATGGCCATTGCTGAATCCAGTGGCCGTACCGCCCTCGATGGTGGCGATCTGGGCTGGCGTAAAGAAGCCCAGCTGCCGGGCATCTTCGCCCCGGTGGCACCTAAGCTGCAGGTGGGTGGCATTTCCGATCCGATCAAAAGCGCCAGCGGTTATCACATCATCAAGCTTAAAGATAAACGCGGTGGCAACACCCAGCTGATTACCCAGACCAAAACCCGCCATATTCTGATCCGCACCAACGAGGTACGCGACCAGCAGCAGGCAGAAGAGCTGATTAATCAGCTGTATCAGCGCCTGCAGGCCGGTGAAGACTTTGCCGCTCTGGCACAGGAATTCAGCGATGACCCGGGCAGCGGCGCCAGTGGCGGTGATCTGGGCTGGGTGAATCCGGGCGACATGGTGCCGGAATTCGATGCCACCATGCAGCAGACCGGTGCCGGAAAAATCAGCGCGCCGTTCGAGAGCCAGTTCGGCTGGCACATTCTGCAGGTTGAAGACCGTCGCCAGACCGATGTCGGCGCCGAAAACCAGCGCAATCAGGTGCGCCAGATGCTGTACGGCCGCCGCTTTGAAGAAGAACTGCCAATCTGGCTGCGTAAGATCCGCTCCGAAGCCTATGTTGATATCAAGGAGCGTCCATGACGCTGCGCCTGGCCATTACCTCCGGAGAGCCTGCAGGCATTGGTCCGGATCTGTGTATTCAGATTGCACAACAGCCGCATAGCTGCGAACGCGTCGTTATTGCCGACCCGGATCTGTTAATGCAGCGCGCAGAGCAGCTTGGCCTGCCACTGCGCCTGCGTGAGTTTGACCCGGCTGCTGAAGCCATTGCCAGCGCCGCCGGCGAGCTGACCGTCTGTCCGGTCAGTCTGCGTGCTCCGGTACGTGCCGGACAGCTCGACAAAGCCAACAGCGCCTATGTGCTGGAAACCCTGCGCGTCGCCGTACAGGGCGCACTGGATAAACACTGGGCCGGTATGGTGACCGCCCCGGTGCACAAAGGCATTATCAATGACGCCGGCATCGCCTTCAGTGGTCATACCGAATACTTCCGCGACTACTGTGGCGTTGAAGAAGTGGTGATGATGCTGGCCACCAGCGATCTGCGTGTGGCCCTGGTAACCACTCACTTACCGCTGCGCGCTGTCGCCGATGCCATTACCCCGGATCGCATCAAACGCGTAACCCGTATTCTGCATCACGATCTGCAAACCTTCTTTGGTGTCGCCAAACCGCGCATTCTGGTTGCTGGTCTGAATCCGCATGCCGGAGAAGATGGCCATCTTGGCCGTGAAGAGCTGGATATTATTATTCCGACCCTTGAGCAGCTGCGCGATGAAGGCATGGATCTGATTGGCCCACTGCCCGCCGATACCCTCTATACTCCCAAGCATCTGCAACAGGCGGACGCAACCCTGGCCATGTATCACGATCAGGGCCTGCCGGTGCTCAAGTTTCACGGCTTCGGCCGCGCCGCCAATATAACCCTGGGACTTCCCGTAATCCGGACTTCGGTCGATCATGGTACGGCGCTCGATCTTGCCGCTACCGGACAGGCTGACAGCGGCAGCCTGCTGACCGCCATCGAAGTCGCACTGCAAATGGCAAACTGACATGACAAGACACAACTCCAAAGCTCAGGGTCACGTTCCGAAAGCCCAGGGCCATAAAGCCCGTAAGCGCTTTGGTCAGAACTTCCTGCACGACCATCATGTGATTGATAAGATCGTGCGTGCTATCAACCCGAAGCACAGCGATGCGCTGGTCGAAATCGGCCCCGGTATGGGCGCCCTGACCGAACCATTGTTAGACGCCTGCGGTAAGCTCGACGTGGTTGAACTCGACCGCGACCTGATCCCGATTCTGCGCACCAAGTTTTTTAACTTTCCGGAATTCCGCATCCACGAAGGCGACGCGCTGAAGTTCGATTTCCGCCAATTGCTGCAACCGGGTCAGCAGCTGCGGATTGTCGGCAACCTGCCGTACAACATTTCCACACCGCTGATTTTCCACTTCCTTTCCCATCACACCATCGTGCAGGACATGCACTTTATGCTGCAGAAAGAAGTGGTTGATCGCCTGGCGTCCGGCCCCGGTACTTCCGACTATGGCCGCCTGGGCATCATGGCGCAGTACTACTGCAAGGTGGAGCCGCTGTTTATCGTTGGCCCTGGCTCGTTTAATCCGCCGCCCAAGGTCGATTCCGCCATCGTGCGCATGAGCCCTTACGATGTGCTGCCTTTCCCGGCGAAAGACACCAAAACGCTGGAACGCGTGGTGCGCGAAGCCTTCAGCATGCGCCGTAAAACCCTGCGTAATACCCTGAAAAACCTGATCAGCGCCGAACAGCTGGAAGCCATTGGTATTGATACCACGCTGCGCCCGGAGCGTCTGACGCTGGAAGAATACGTGCGCATCGCCGATGCCGTTTACGAACTGCAGCAGGCTGACGCCGATGCTGCGCCTGATGCAAACGCGGACGACAGCGGAGAACAGGCATGAGCCTCGACGACAGCATTGTGGTCAGCGTGCAGTGTGAATACCTCGAGCAGCAGTCGGTGCCGGACGAGAAGCGCTTTGTCTTCGCCTACCATATCGATATTCATAACCGCGGCGAGCAGGCCGCAACCCTGCGCTCACGCCACTGGTTTATTGCCGATGGCAACAACGATGTGCAGGAAGTCAAAGGCGAAGGCGTGGTCGGCGAACAGCCGACCATCGAGCCGCATGAAAGCTACCGCTACTCTTCCGGAGCGGTACTCGCCACCCGGGTTGGCAGCATGCGCGGTTACTATGTGATGGAAGCGGATGACGGCACCCTGTTTCACGCCACCATTCCGGTGTTTACCCTGGCGACACCCAACGCCCTGAACTGACATTCGCCCACAACGCCTCGACGAGAAAATTACTAAATGGCAATATACGCAATTGGTGATATTCAAGGTTGTTACGAACCCCTGCAGCGTCTGCTGGCACTGGTGCAGTTTGATCCGCACAAAGATCAGCTGTGGCTGGCCGGCGACCTGGTTAACCGGGGTCCGCAATCGCTCGAAGTCCTGCGTTTTGCCAAAAGCCTCGGCCACCGCGTGCGCTGCGTGCTGGGTAATCATGATCTGCATCTGCTGGCCATGCATTACGGCGGCCACAACAGTCGCAGCAGCGATACCCTGACACCGGTGCTCAATGCTCCGGACCGCGATGAGTTGCTCGACTGGCTGCGCTTTCAGCCTCTGGTCGTGCTGGATGAAGCGCGTAACTGGTGCATGAGCCACGCCGGCATTCCGCCCGCCTGGAGTGCACGCAAGGCACGCAAACGGGCACAGGAAGTCGAAGCCGTGCTGCAGAGCGAAGGCTGCGCTGAGTTCTTCCGCCAGATGTATGGCAACCTGCCCGACCAGTGGCAGAAAGGTCTGCAGGGCATGGAGCGCCTGCGCCTGATCGTCAATTATCTGACCCGGATGCGCTTTATCAGCCCGGCCGGCCAGCTCGATCTGCTCAGCAAAGAAGGTCTGGATCAGGCGCCGCCGGGTTACCTGCCCTGGTTTGAAGCGGAAAACCGCGCCGCAGCAACCACCCGTCTGCTGTTTGGCCACTGGGCGGCACTGGAAGGCAAAGCGAATGGCACCAATGTTTATGCTCTGGATACCGGTTGTGTCTGGGGTGGAGAATTATCAGCCCTGCGTCTCGACGACCAGCAATGGTTCCGGGTGCCGGCTCAGACCGTATAACACCGCCCCATACAACAGCGGGGCCAAGCGAGGTAATACATGAGTGCGTTTAAACATATTACAGCCGGTGATGCCAAAGCCCTGTTTGAGCAGGGCAATGCTGCCATTGCCGATATCCGAGATGCCATGAGCTATTCCGCCGGTCATATCCGCGCGGCAAAGCGGGTCGATAACCAGAATCTGACAGAATTTATGGCAGCCACAGCCAAAGATCAGCCGCTGGTCGTCTGCTGCTACCATGGCAACTCCAGTCAGGGCGCTGCACAGTTCTTCGGCGAGCAGGGCTATACCCATGTCTACAGCCTGGATGGCGGCTACGAGATGTGGAAACTGGCATTCCCGGAGTGGTGCGAGCACAGCTGATAACACCGGCCACAGCAAACGCTGTGGTCTCCCCTCTCCTTTCCCCCTCCCTTGAATCTGAGCCATCCCCGGCGTTACTGAAGCAGCTCTTCTATTCCGTTCAGTAATAAGCGGCACGCTCAATGCATAATTAAATACAGGCTGATCAGGGCGACAAAAAACAGTCATCCCGGATCGGAAATCCAGCCTTAAAAAAGCGTGTAATAAAATTATTTAGTGGCACGACTCAACCAAACTGAACCATACTGGTCTGAGAGAAACAGGCATTAATTAACGGAATTTTATGTAACCGAAAAAAATTACAAGACCGAACAGTTGCTACCGGAGAGGTGAACTATGAGCGTATTCAGCCGATACAAAGACAGGTACTCCGCCACGCAGGAAGAAGTCATGAGCCTGCAGGAATACCTCGAATTGTGCAAACAGGACAAAAGTGTATACGCCACAGCCGCTGAACGCATGCTGATGGCCATCGGTGAACCGGAATTAATCGACACCGCCAAAGACCTGCGCTTAAGCCGCATATTTTCCAACAAAGTACTCAAACGCTATCCGGCCTTCTCCGAGTTCTACGGCATGGAAGAAGCAGTGGAAAATATCGTCTCCTATTTCCGCCACGCCGCTCAGGGTCTGGAAGAACGCAAACAGATTCTCTACCTGCTTGGCCCCGTAGGCGGCGGTAAATCCTCTCTGGCCGAACGCCTCAAGCACCTGATCGAACATATTCCGTTTTATGCAATTAAAGGCTCTCCGGTTTTTGAATCACCTCTGGGGTTATTCGACCCGGAAGAAGACGCTCAGATTCTGCAGGAAGATTACGGAATTCCGCGCCATTATCTCGGCCATGTGATGTCGCCCTGGGCGGTCAAACGCCTGCATGAAATGGGCGGCGACATCAGTAAATTTGAAGTCGTTAAACTCTATCCATCCATTCTGGATCAGATTGCCGTTGCCAAGACCGAACCCGGCGATGAAAACAACCAGGATATTTCTGCTCTGGTGGGTAAAGTTGATATCCGCAAGCTGGAAGATTACTCCCAGGATGACCCGGACGCTTACGCCTATTCCGGAGCACTGAACCGCGCCAACCAGGGCCTGATGGAATTTGTTGAGATGTTCAAAGCACCTATTAAAGTGCTGCATCCGCTGCTGACCGCCACTCAGGAAGGTAACTACAACGGCACCGAAGGCATGGGCGCCATTCCTTATCAGGGAATTATTCTCGCTCACTCCAATGAGTCGGAATGGCAGACCTTTAAAAACAACAAAAACAATGAGGCTTTTCTTGACCGGGTTTATATCGTCAAAGTGCCTTACTGTGTGCGTGTTAATGAAGAAGTCAAAATCTACGAAAAACTGCTTTCCGGCAGCTCATTAGCCAACGCCCATTGCGCCCCCGATACGCTGAAAATGCTGGCTCAGTTCACCGTACTTTCACGTTTAAAAGTGCCGGAAAATTCCAGTATTTATTCAAAAATGCGGGTTTATAACGGTGAAAATCTGAAAGACACCGATCCGAAAGCAAAATCGCTTCAGGAATACCGTGACGCCGCTGGCGTTGATGAAGGTATGAGTGGGATTTCCACCCGCTTTGCTTTCAAAATTCTGTCCAAAGTCTTTAACTTTGATTCAACCGAAGTGGCAGCTAACCCGGTTCACCTGCTCTACGTTCTGGAGCAGGCCATAGAACAGGAGCAATTCCCGGAAGAAGTGCATAACCGCTACCTGAATTTTATTAAAGAATATCTGGCGACCGAATACGTTGGCTTTATCGGTAAAGAGATTCAGACAGCTTACCTCGAATCCTATGCTGAATATGGTCAGAATATTTTTGACCGCTACGTAACCTATGCCGACTTCTGGATTCAGGATCAGGAATACCGCGATCCGGAAACCGGTGAAATGCTTGACCGCGCTTCGATTAACGAAGAACTCGAAAAAATCGAAAAAGCGGCCGGCATCAGTAATCCTAAAGATTTCCGTAACGAGATCGTCAACTTCGTACTGCGCGCACGTGCCAATAACAATGGCAATAACCCGTCCTGGCAGTCGTACGAAAAAATGCGCTCCGTTATCGAGAAAAAAATGTTCTCCAACACCGAGGATCTGTTACCTGTTATTTCTTTCTCGGCAAAATCGTCATCCGACGACCAGAAGAAACACGACGACTTTGTAGCCCGTATGACCGAGAGAGGATACACAGAGAAACAAGTACGGCTGCTGTCTGAGTGGTATCTGCGCGTGCGTAAATCGCAGTAGGCAACGACAACAGCAATCCTGTCGGCTGATAAGGAGTGAGCCATGTCTTATATTATTGACCGTCGCCTGAACGGTAAAAACAAAAGCATGGTCAACCGGGAGCGGTTTTTACGCCGCTACCGGCAACACATAAAAGAAGCCGTGTCGGAATCCATCAATCGCCGTTCCATTACCGATATGGAGCGCGGCGAACAGATCAGCATTCCGACGCGCAATACCCATGAGCCCAGCATCAGCCATGGTTCCGGGGGGAAGCAGCACAGAGTATTTCCTGGCAATAAAGAATTTCATGCCGGAGATCAGCTGGACAAACCCCAGCAGGGAGGGGGCGGCAGCGGCTCGGGCAAAGCCAGCAATCAGGGCGAAGGGGAAGATGAGTTTTCCTTTTATATCACCCGCGACGAGTTTCTGAATTACCTGTTTGATGATCTGGCTCTGCCCAACATGATCAAAAAAACGCTGAGCCAGTCCAAGGAATTCAAAACCCGGCGTGCCGGTTTTGTCTCCGAAGGTACACCCAATAACCTCTCGGTTGTCCGCTCACTGCGTAATGCCCATGCACGACGCATTGGCATGAGCGTCGGCAAACGCAAGAAATTAAAAGAACTGCAGGCGGAACTTGCTGAGCATCTGGCGAAAAACGCTGGGGATACTGCCGAAGTTCTGGCTCTGCAAGAACAGATTGCCGACTTGGAACGGCGCCTGAAAACCATCCCCTTCCTCGACGATCTCGATCTGCGCTATCGCAGTCAGGTCAAAGTTCCGACTCCCAGCAGCAAGGCCGTTATGTTCTGCATTATGGACGTATCAGGCTCTATGACTCAGGACATTAAAGATATCGCCAAGCGCTTTTATATTCTGCTGTACCTGTTCCTGCAGAAAAACTATGAGCATATTGAACTGGTATTTATCCGCCACCATACCAGTGCGCGGGAAGTCAGTGAGGAAGACTTTTTCTACTCACGTGAAACCGGTGGCACCATTGTTTCCAGCGCCCTGAAACTGATGCAGCAAATTGTCGAAGAACGCTACCAGAACACCGACTGGAATATTTATGCCGCCCAAGCTTCAGACGGTGATAACTGGGACGATGACTCTCCGCTGTGCGCCAAAATTCTCGGGGACTCCCTGCTGTCGATGGTGCAGTACTTTGCCTATATCGAAATTACGCCTAATCAGCATCAGGCACTCTGGGAGGCCTATACCGGCCTGAGCCGTCAGTTTGCTTCACGCTTTGCCATGGCTCAGATCCGTAATCCCGGTGATATTTATCCGGTGTTCCGCGAGCTGTTTGCCAAGGATCGTTACCAGGAGGCTGTATGAGCGAAAAGGCCAGAGAATATCTGTCGACCGACTCCGACTGGACGTTCGAACTGCTTGAAGTTTACGACCGCGAAATCGCCCGCATCGCCAAACTGTATAAGCTGGATACCTATCCGAATCAGATAGAAATCATCAGCGCCGAGCAGATGATGGATGCTTACTCATCGGTTGGTATGCCCATCGGCTACAACCACTGGTCTTACGGCAAACAGTTCCTGGCTACGCAAAAGGGTTATAAGCGCGGCCAGATGGGGCTGGCTTATGAAATCGTTATTAATTCCGACCCCTGCATTGCTTACCTGATGGAAGAAAACACCATGCCGATGCAGGCACTGGTAATCGCCCATGCCTGCTACGGCCATAATTCCTTTTTTAAAGGCAATTATTTATTCCGCACCTGGACAGACGCCAGCTCAATTATCGATTACCTGCTGTTTGCCAAAAATTATGTACGCCATTGCGAAGAGCGCTATGGCCAGGAAGAAGTTGAACAGGTGCTGGATGCCTGCCACGCGTTGCAGAATTACGGCGTCGACCGTTATCGCCGGCCAAAACCTATTTCTGCGGCAGAAGAAAAAACACGGCAGAAGGAGCGGGAGAATATCCTGCAGCAGCAGGTGAACGATCTCTGGCGGACACTGCCAGCTTCACTGAAAGCAGAGAAGAATAATAAGAAACGGAAATTCCCCAGCGAGCCGCAGGAGAACATTCTGTATTTTCTGGAGAAAAATGCGCCGCTGCTCGCGCCCTGGCAGCGCGAAATTATCCGTATTGTACGTAAAATATCTCAGTACTTTTATCCACAGCGTCAGACCCAGGTAATGAACGAAGGCTGGGCAACCTTCTGGCACTACACCCTGCTCAATCATCTTTATGATGAGGGCAAGGTTACCGATGGCTTTATGATGGAGTTTCTCACCTCACATACCAACGTTGTTCTGCAGCCGGGCTTCGACTCACCTTACTTCAGTGGCATAAACCCTTACGCGCTTGGCTTCAATATGTTTCAGGATATTAAACGTATTTGCGAAAATCCGACGGATGAAGACCGAGAGTGGTTTCCTGATATTGCCGGATCAGACTGGCTGGAGACCCTGCACTTCGCCATGAACAACTTCAAGGATGAGAGTTTTATCCAGCAGTTTTTGTCACCGAAAATGATGCGTGACTTCCATCTTTTCAGCATTTATGACGATGACGAGAAAAATAAATACCTGATTGAAGCCATCCATGATGAGCGTGGCTACCGTACTCTGCGGGAAATGCTGGCCCGCCAGTATGACCTGTCGGTGCGTGAGCCGAATATTCAGATCTGGTCGGTTGATCTTGAAGGCGATCGCTCACTGACCCTGCGTCATACCATGCAAAATGGTACGCCGCTGTCGACCGACACTCACGAAGTGCTTAAACACCTGCATTTTCTCTGGGGTTTTGATATTCATCTGGAAACCTACAAGGATGAACGAATGGTAAAGCGCCAGAGCTGCCCATCCGTAGCTATCGAAGAATAAACCAGAGGTATAGGCACCTCTGAATAATTCTGCAAAGCTTAGCGTGAGTGCTGCAGAGTGCTTTTGACAAGGCGTCGATTGCAGTGAATGGCGAGTCA